>DATGOZ010000284.1:0-4826 GCA_035305395.1 Taishania sp.
TGTTTATCGATTTGTACAAAAAAGGTAAAATCTACCGTGGTGTACGTATGGTAAACTGGGATCCTGAAGCAAAAACGGCTTTGTCAGACGAAGAAGTAATCCATAAAGAAGTAAATTCGAAATTATTTCATGTTCGTTATAAAATAGAAGGAACAGCAGACGAATGGTTGATTATCGCTACAACGCGTCCTGAAACAATCTTGGGAGATACTGCAATCTGTATCAACCCAAATGATGAACGTTACAAGCACTTACACGGTAAAAAAGCTATCGTTCCAATTGCAAATCGTGTAATTCCAATCATTGCAGATGAATATGTTGACATGGAATTCGGAACTGGATGTTTGAAAGTTACTCCAGCACACGATGTGAATGACTACGACTTAGGTCAACGTCACAATTTGGAAACAATTGATATTCTAAACGATAACGGAACTTTGAACGAAAATGGTTTACACTATGCAGGAAAAGACCGCTTCGAAGTACGTAAAGAAATCGAAAAAGAATTATACGATAAAGGATATTTGGTGAAAACAGAAGACCACATCAACAAAGTTGGTTTTTCTGAAAGAACAAATGCTGTTATCGAACCGAAGTTGTCGTTACAATGGTTCTTGTCAATGAAAGAATTGGCACAACCAGCTTTGGAAAATGTAATGAATGGAAACATCAATTTCCACCCGGATAAATTCAAAAACACGTATAAACACTGGATGGAAAATGTGAAAGATTGGTGTATTTCACGTCAACTATGGTGGGGACATCAAATTCCAGCTTATTTCTACGGAGAAGGTTCGGAAGATTATGTCATCGCAAAAACAAAAGAAGAAGCAGCTCAATTGGCAACTGAAAAAGCAGGAAGAACAATCTCTGTTGATGAGTTACGTCAAGACGAAGATGTTTTGGATACGTGGTTCTCTTCTTGGTTATGGCCAATTTCGATGTTCAACGGTATCACGCAACCAGGAAACGAAGAAATTAAGTATTACTACCCAACAAATGACTTGGTAACTGCACCTGAAATCATGTTTTTCTGGGTTGCACGTATGATCATTGCAGGTTACGAATACATGGGAGACTTACCATTTAGAAATGTTTACTACACCGGTATCGTTCGCGATAAATTGGGTCGTAAAATGTCTAAATCGTTGGGTAACTCACCAGATCCGATTGACTTAATAAACCAATATGGTGCCGATGGTGTCCGTATGGGAATCTTGATTTCGTCACCAGCAGGAAATGACTTACCGTTCGACAGTTCACAATGTGAGCAAGGACGTAACTTTACAAACAAAGTATGGAATGCGTTCCGTTTGGTTAGTAGCTGGGAGGTAAAAGAAATCGAACAACCAGAATCTTCAAAACGTGCTATCGAATGGTTTGAATCTCGTTTCAACGAAGCATTAACTGAAATCAATGATTCATTCGACAAGTTCAAAATTTCTGATGCTTTGATGAGCATTTACAAGTTGATTTGGGACGATTTCTGTTCTTGGTATTTGGAAATGATTAAACCAGGTTACCAACATCCAATTGACAGTAAAACGTTGGAAACAACAAAAGATTTCTTCGAAAAAATCTTGAAATTGATGCAACCATTCATGCCGTTTATCGCAGAAGACTTATGGCACTTGATTCGCGAACGCCAAGAGGGAGAAGATATTGTAATTGCTCCTTGGCCAACTCTTGGTGAAATCAACCAAGAAGTATTGAACAACTTCAAACGTGCAGAAGAAATTATCATTGGGTTGCGTAATATCCGTAATCAAAATAATATTGCCAACAAAGTTAAAATGGATTTATTGGTGAAGAAAAACAATGATTACGATACAAGTTTCGACTGCGTTGTTGTAAAAATGGGTAACCTTAGCTCAATGGAATACACGACAGAAAAAGTTGCAAATGCAAATAGTTTCATCGTAACAAACAACGAATACTATGTTCCATTTGGAGATTCAATCGATGTAGAAGCTGAAAAAGCAAAAATGCAAGAAGAATTGAAATACACAAAAGGATTCTTAGCTAGCGTTCAAGGAAAATTGAAAAATGAAAAATTTGTTTCTAGCGCCCCTGCTCAAGTTGTTGAAATGGAACGCAAAAAAGAAGCAGATGCATTGAATAAAATTGCAATTTTAGAAGAGAAATTAGCTTCACTAAATTAAAATATAAAGGTAAAATACCGAAATTAGAAGTCAGTATCCTTTCCAATGAAAAGATAAAGTTGGGAAATAAATTAGTTTGTTTCCCAATTCTTTTTTGTAACTTCTTGTATCTAACTATAATAATAGTATGAGTAAAGAATTACAAGATAGGACTAAAAAGTTTTCAATTGACATAATTAATCTCGTTGAAAATGAAGCAACATCTTATGCTAAAAGAGTTGTAATACAACAACTAATTCGCAGCGCAACATCTGTGGGTGCAAATTATAGAGCAGCAACAAGAGCTAGAAGTAATCGAGAATTTATTGCTAAAATGAATATTGTACTTGAAGAAATTGATGAATGTTGCTTTTGGCTAGAATTAATTGAAGAAAAAAAATGGAAAAACGTACAAACCGAATTGAAAGAAGCAAACGAATTGACTGCAATTTGTGTTTCAATCTTAAAAAAGATGAATGCAAAAATGAACAGTTAAGTCTTTTTCTAACTTCAAATTTCTAACTTCTAACTTCTAACTTCTAATTTCTAATTTCTAATTTTGAACTTCTAACTTCAAAACAAGTGCAAACAACATACAAAACATTAAAATCCCAATCGGAAGGTCTTTACAAAGAAAAAGGTTCTAAGTTTATTGCGTATGCAGTGCCGTGTTACACCGAAGAAGAAGCAAAACAATACCTTGAAAAATGGCGAAAAGAGCATTACCAATCACGACATGTTTGTTGGGCTTATCGCTTTGGATTAGATAAAAAACAATTTCGAGCAAACGACGATGGTGAACCTTCTAATTCAGCTGGTGCACCCATACTTGGACAAATTCAATCTTTCGATTTAAGTAATGTACTAATAGGAGTCGTTCGCTATTTTGGAGGAGTAAAATTAGGAGTTGGTGGATTGATTCACGCATACCGAGAGGCAGCTATGGATGCCTTACAAAATGCTGAAATCATCGAAGTAGAAGTCTTCCTCCACATTAGAGCAAATTTTTCTTATGAAGCAATGCCAGAAGTCATGAATTGGCTCAAACGCATGAATTTAGAATATTACAATCAACAATTTGAACTAAACTGCTCCATTGATATCAAACTTCCGTTGGATCAAAAAGTGCAACTCATGGAAGATTTAGCAGATATAGGGACAATTGAAATCAACGAATTAGGAGAATTTTAAAATGGAATTATTAAAAAAACTAACGGAAATCCGTGGAGCTGTAAGTGATGAAGCTCAAATTGCAACTTTCATTGTAGATTACGTCAAATCGAACCCTCAGAAATTTACCGTTCAACCAGAAATCATTACAGGAGACGGATTTCAAGACTGTGTAATCATGGTATTTGGCCAGCCAAGAACTGCAATCTATGCCCACATGGACACAATCGGATTTTCAACTGGGTATGATAAAGAATTGATTAAAGTTGGTGGTCCCCGCTTAATCGACGGAATTCAATTAGTTGGAAGCGATTCTCAAGGTGAAATCGAAACCGAATTGATGGTCATTGACAACGAAGACGGAACAAAAGACCTCCAATATGTTCTCGACAGAGAAATCGATCGAGGAACCTTGTTAACCTTCAAACCAAATTTCAGAGAAACAGAAGAATACATCCAATCTCCATATATGGACAATCGTTTGGGAGTTTGGAACGCATTGAAAGTAGCAGAAACATTAGAAAACGGAGCTATTGTATTTTCAACGTATGAAGAACACGGAGGAAATGCTGTAGGCTTCTGCGCAAAATATCTATTCGAAAAATATGGTGTACGTCAAGCATTGATTTCTGACATTACATGGGTTACAGCAGGTGTTCCCCACGGTAAAGGTGTTGCTATCTCCATGCGCGACAGTATGATTCCACGCAGAAGTTATTTGAATCGTATCATTGATTTAGCAAAAGAATCTGGAATAGCTTTTCAATTGGAAGTTGAATCAGCTGGAGGAAGTGATGGAGGAGTACTTCAAAAATCTGATTTACCAATAGACTGGTGTTTTATTGGTGCTCCAGAGGATAATGTTCACACGCCAGATGAGCTTGTTTTTAAACACGACATCATGTGTATGGTTGAACTTTATCGTTACCTCATGAAAGAACTTTAGATAAAAAATACGCATTTAATCCTATTTTTCAATGTTATAGTTTTGTTAATTAAAATATATGTTTATATTTGGGAACATAAACTATTATTAAAATTAATACTATGAAAAAAGTTTTATTTGCTGCTGTAGCAGTTTTAGCTTTAGCTTCTTGTAAAAAAGATTATTCATGTGAGTGTAAAATCGATGGTGAGTCTTACAAGACTACATTGAAAGATGTTAAAAAGAAAGATGCTAAAAAAGCATGTGAAACATGGGGAACTTTGTACATGGCTGCAGGAGGATCTTGTGACTTTAATTAAGATTAAAAGTTATTAGAAAAGAGGGAAGCATTGCTTCCCTCTTTTTTTATTCTGTGCTCCGTCCTGAAATAAGTTGACAATTCAATTATTTCTCTCTCCCAACCTACTAATAAACCGATTTCAAACTCCGCCATTACTAATCCTCTATAAAACACTCTTGTCATCATCTAGCTTAATCAATTTAACTAAAATCTTGACTATTCTCATCTTATTTATAGATTTCAAAGTTTGATTTAAATGAATAAAAAAAGACCCTAGTTAAACTAGAGT
>DATGOZ010000285.1:0-3620 GCA_035305395.1 Taishania sp.
ATTGAACAAATTAATGGCTGATAGAACTTCATTAGTTATTGCTCATCGTTTAAGCACCATTCGCAATGCTGACGAAATTATCGTACTCTCAAAAGGTGAAATCATCGAAAGAGGAACGCATGACGAATTGATAGCAAAAGGCGGTACATATTCGTACTTATCCTCTCTACAGGGAATCCATTAGTAAATAATTCGCTCGATGTGATTATCACCAAAAGCATAAGGAATATAAGCTAAACTTGGAATTTCCTTTGTAATCACAATAGGTGATTTTCTTCCCAAAGCAATTTTCCCGTGGGTATCACTCAATTCCAATGCAGCCGCAGCGTTTACTGTAAGTGCATTCAAAGCTTCGTAAGGTGTCATTTTCATTTTAACGCAAGCCAACGACCAAACAAAACCAAGATTTCCACTAGGAGTAGTTCCTGGGTTGAAATCACTTGCTAAAGCAACAGGTAAATCGTTTTCCATCATCAAGCGCGCATTCCCAAATGGAATAGAAATAAAATGAGAACAACTTGGCAAAATCGTAGGAATTGTCGAAGAATTCTTTAGCACTTCGATATCTTCCATTGAAATTTCTTCCAAGTGATCAACAGAAATTGCTCCTAATTCAACAGCCTTTTGAATACCACCTAATATGGAGAATTGGTTCACATGAACCTTTGGTTTTAATCCATACTTTGATCCAGCTATCAAAATTTGCTCCATTTGCTCAACAGAGAAATAATTTCGCTCACAAAACACATCAATGTAATCTGCCAAATGATCCTTTGCAATTGCTGGAAGCATTTCATTGATAATTTGGTCAATGTACGCTTGTTGATTTTCCTTATATTCTTTCGGAAAAGCATGCGCTCCTAAAAATGTTGCTTTAATCGCAATTCGAAAATGTTCTTTCAAACGTTTGATAACACGCAACATTTTCAATTCACCTTCAACTGTCAATCCGTAACCAGACTTAATTTCCAAAGCCCCAGTACCGTACGACATCAACAATTCAACTCGTTTCTTTGCCGACTCGAACAACTCATCTTCTGAAAGTTCACCCAAACGTTTAGCCGAATTTAAGATCCCTCCACCTTTCAGAGCAATCTCTTCATAAGTTAGCCCATGAATACGATCAACAAACTCTTCTTCTCTACTCTTCGCGAAAACCGTATGTGTGTGTGCATCCACAAATGCAGGTAAAACAAATTTACCAGATGCATCAATTACTTCTAAATTTCTCCAATCCGTTATACCTTGCCAATCATCCATCGATCCATAGGCAACCACTTCTCCATCTTCTAAAGCTAAGAAAGCATCCTCAATAATTGGAACACTATCCATCTTTGTCCCATTAATCACTGCAGGTATATCCTCCCCTGCCTGAATTAAACCCTTGATATTTTTAATGAGAACTTTTTTCATCTTCTACAAACTTTAGACCCTGCGAAGATACAACCTATTTATCTTTAAACACAACTATGAATCAAACTTTTCATTGCTTAATAAAACCTATTAAAATGAGGCTTTAAACTAAATTAATGCTTAACTTTGGGGTATGATTACAACGAATTACAACGTAAAGGATATCAATACATTTGGGATATCTGCTACAGCATCTCAATTTAGCACGTTTAAATCCGTCGATGAATTAAAATCATTACTAGAACAAAAACCGAAAGATATTCCACTTTTAATCATTGGTGGGGGAAGTAATATCTTATTTACAAAAGATTTCAATGGGCTCATCCTAAAAAACGAAATACATGGATTTGAAATTGTCGCAAAAAACGATAATGATGTTTTTGTAAAAGCTGGTGCTGGAGAAAATTGGCATTCATTTGTAATTCGCACAATCAATTTAAATCTTGGTGGTTTAGAAAACCTATCGTTAATTCCAGGTAGTGTTGGCGCAAGTCCGATGCAAAACATTGGTGCATACGGAAGGGAAATCAAGGATGTTTTTCACTGTTTAGAAGCATATCACATTGAAACTGGAGAAATACATCAGTTTACAAAAGATGCGTGCGAATTTGGCTATCGAGAAAGCGTATTTAAGAAGCAATTCAAGAATCAATATGTTATTTTAAACGTGACATTCAAATTGAGCAAAAAACATGTGTTAAATACGAGTTATGGGGCTATTGAGGAAGAACTCAAAAAGATGCATGTAGAAAATCCAACAATCAAGGATGTAAGTAACGCTGTCATTGCAATTCGTTCAAGCAAATTACCGAATCCAGCGGAGATTGGAAATGCGGGTAGTTTCTTTAAAAATCCTGTTATCTCAACAGATTTATACGATCAACTAAAAAGAGACTATCCAACAATAAGTGCTTATCCAAATTCTGATTTTACAGTCAAAGTTGCTGCAGGATGGTTAATCGAACAAGCGGGATGGAAAGGAAAGCAATTTGGAAATTATGGTGTCCACAAAAATCAAGCGCTTGTTTTAGTGAACTATGGAGGTGCTACTGGCACCGAGATTTATGCTCTTTCAGAAGATATCATTAAAAGTGTAAAAAGTAAGTTTGGAATAACTTTAGAACGCGAAGTCAATATTATCTAGCTCTTATCAATCTACTCTAGCTATTACTTACTTTCATTTTAATTGTTTTAAAAAATAAAAGGCGCCTCTTTGAGACGCCTTTTATTTTTAGTATCATGAAGATCTTATTTGATAACTGCAATCTTTTTAACTGCTGTAGCAGTAGCAGATTTCACTTCTAAGAAATAATATGCCGCAGCAATATTTTCAGAGATATGGAAATCAAATGAAACTGGTTGATTCACCTCATTTCTTACTACAGTAGAAATTACTTCACCTTGTAAGTTTCTTAAGATAAATGTTACAGGTTCATTGCTTGCAACGTATTCAATTTTCAAATCATTTCCTCCAACAACTGGGTTAGGAGAAATTGTTAACTCATGCTCTGCAGAGAAATCATCAGCTAAACCTAAAGTTCCGCTTACCATGATATTATCAATGAACAAGTTATTAGAGTTATCAGATGCTACAAATTCGATTTTGAAACGAGTTCTGTTATCTGAAGCACTAGCATTGAAAGTTCTTGAATACGTTTTCCAATCGCTATCAGAAGTAGGTTCAAAATCAATCCCTCCAGCAAAACCAGCACTTGCTAACGCAGCACCTTCAATTTTGCTTTGAGAACTTGTTCCAAGTGGAGTCCAAGTTTCGCCACAGTTACGAGAATAATAAACATTAATTACTTCAGACATTGAAGCTGTTGTAACTGCATTTGTAGCATAAGAATAATCAAATGAGAAAGTAACATTGGTTGTATTACGCAAGTCCATAGTTGGCGTGATGATTGCATCAGTTTGTCCTCCTAAGTTTTGGTAATATCTTGACTCTTCAGAACCAGGCAATGTTGTAGAAAGATCTTTGAACAATCCTAATCTCATAGATTGAGAGCTATTATATCCTACATTCGCAACTTCAAATTTACCATAGTTGTCACCGTCATTCAATAATACTAATTCTTGGTAACTTGTACCTTCCATATCAAATGATTTCGGTCCAACATAAGCAGCCCATTCAGGTTGAACATCGATGTATTCAGTAAAAGTTTCAGTTACTTCACCAGAAGCATTTCCAACTTTGATTGTTA
>DATGOZ010000286.1:0-6402 GCA_035305395.1 Taishania sp.
AATAAGGTGTCAAACTTCACATCTTTAACCTGTTGAATTGTATCTTGAATAACTGGAATATTTTGTGAACGTATGTACTCAGCAGCTCCTGCAGAAGGCTCGAGAGCATTGACATTGATACCTTGACTTTTCAAAACCTTAGCGTGAGCACCTGCCCCTGCTCCGATATCTAAAACTAAACCTACACAATGTTTCAGAGCTAGTTTTTCGATTACTGGCATTTCTTTCAATGTTCGAAAAAGATAAGCCGTTTCGATTACATCATCTTCACACAAATCTGATGAAACAATGATGTCATCAGTTTTACCTTTCTGAACAAAATCTAGTATTGCTTGACCAATAGGGTCATTTTTTTGATTCATACCTTATTAGTAATCATCATAACTATCAAAAGATGAAAAATCTTCATCATTGAAATCGTCATCGAAATCGTTGAATCCAAATTCATCTTCATCTTCATCCTCTCCAAACTCATCAAATTCACCAGCAAACATTTGTTCATTCTCTTCTCCTGTACGTGAATTTTCTTTTGGTGCTTCTCCTACTACCAATGCTACAACTGGTTTAGCTGGCGTTTCCTTTTCATAACCAACCAATTCTAATAAGAAAATCCACATTTTAATGAAGTCATAAACCAAAATAATTTTTTGATCCGGTTCTTCAATATAGTCTCTAACAAGTGTATTTGCCATTACAGGATTTGCATCATCTTCGCCAAAGCTCATGTCTTCCAACGTAATCTCCTGCCCTTTATCCCACTCATCGTTCGACATATAGAATGACGCCATTTGATCTCCTTTAAAACCAAATGCTTCTATAGAAATCTTGTACAAATCTTCGAAAGTAGCCGAATCTGGAATGATGACATCTCTAAAAATTTCTGTACTTTCTTTTGAGTCTAACAAAACTCTGAATTTCAATCCTGCCATGATTTAATTTGATTATTGGCATAAAAATAATCAAAAATATAATTTGAAAAGGTCCTTATTGAATTGTTTTATCTTTGCAAAAGTTATGAAAAAGCGTGTTGCAATTTTGGAAATCGGTGGTAGTCACGATGAGTGCATTCTCTCTCAACTAATTGGATTGAAGCATGCAGGTGCGACAATTTATTTTTGTTCAACTAAAGCAATGATTGATCGAAATCCGCATTTTCACAACTATGTTGATCATTTCTACGAAGTAAAACTTCCTCAAAAAGCCATTGGTGATTTTCTAGTAATGAAAAATCTCAACAAATGGTTTGTAAAAAATAAAATTGAAGTAGTCGTTTGCAACACTGCACAAGGTGGCCATATTCGAAATCTCACATTGACATCTCCCAAGCACATTAAGTTCTTTGGAATCATTCACACCATCAAAATGTTGGATGGCAGGTTTACACAAAAACTCATTTCTCTCAAAATCAAGGATTATTTTATATTAAATGACACTTTGATAGAACGTTCTATGAAACCAAAAGGTATTCAATTACATTCCTTTTATCCATTAGATTTTCCACATTTTAATTTTCAGACAGAAAAACCCGAAACAGATTTTTGGGTAGCAATTATCGGTGGCGTTGAAAATCGACGAAAAGATTTGACTGGTTTGATTGATATCATTCGAAATACTCCAAACAATGTCAAATTTCACTTACTTGGAAAAAGCGACAAAGCACATCCTGAAGTTTTAGCCTTTTTAAACCAATTAAAACAATATCAACTTGAAGATCGTGTCGTTTGGTTTGATCGATTTTTATCACAAGAAGAATTTGATGGATACTTGCAAAATGCCGATGCAATTTTACCATTAGTTCACCCGAATACACCAAGTGCAGATGAATATTTCAACAGACAAATTTCAGGAGCAATCAATGTCGCTTTTGCATATAAAGTTCCAATGATGATTCATGAAGCTTATGCTAATTGGGAAGATTTTCGATCAGGAGTAGTTTTTTATAACGCGACAAATTTCGATGAACAATGGAAGAGTTTTCAACAAAATATCAAGAAATTAAAGTCTGAATTAGAAAGCAACCCCAAATTCAACTCAACAATTCAAAATCAACAATTTGCGAAAATTGTTTTAGCTTAAATTCATTTTAAATAAGCGGATTTACTAAGAAAGTGAGCAAAATCTTTGTTGAAAAGAATTATTTATATACTTTTACAGCAATTATTACTCAAAAAAACAAGATATGAGCGTTTTTGGAATTGTATTGTTTTTGATTTTCGGTGGATTAGCATTTTGGTTGCTATTGTTTACATTGGGATTCATTGTTCCATTCTGGATTACATTAGGAATTAGAGAAAAATTACGTCCGAAGAGAATTTTTGAAGATACTGAAGAGTAATCTTTCATCATGATATTAAAAAGTCCGATTGAAAAATCGGGCTTTTTTTGTTTACCATTCATTTTACTTAATTACTCAAATAACTTCTTCAGGTTAACAGCATCTTTTGGATTCATCTTGCCTGCCAAAATCAAGCTTAGTTCTTTTCTTCTCAGCGCTCCATCATAACGGATTTTTTCTTCTTCTGTTTCTGGGATTAATTCAGGAACCTGTATCGGACCGCCATTCTGATCAACTGCAACAAATGTGTAAATTGCTTCATTACTTTTAATACGTCTTCCTGTAACGTGATCTTCAACAAATACATCAACAAAAACTTCCATTGAAGATGAAAATGCTCTAGAAACTTTAGCCTCCAATGTAACGATTGAAGCATGTTGAATTGGTTGGTTGAACGAAACATTATTTACAGAAGCCGTTACAACAACTCTTCTACAATGACGATGAGCAGAAACACTAGCAATAACATCCATCCAAGCCAAAAGCTGACCTCCAAATAAATTTCCTAGTGTGTTTGTATCGTTGGGAAGAACAACTTTTGTTGTTACAGATAGGGTTTCTTTTGCTGTACGTGCCTTCATCGCTCAGAATTTTAGCACAAAAATAACGATTCTTTTGCATCTATCCGTAAATCTTAAAATGATTCTTCTTACTCCATCGAAAGTTATTACCTTTACAATACCAAAGTGATGAAAATGGATAGAACAAAAGGTCCTGAATTAAAAAGCATAGATCATATTAACTTCGAAAAACCACAGATTTTTGAGGTAACCACTAACAACAAGCTTTTTTGCTTGACAAACGTTCAAAACGAAACTGCCAAATTTGAATTGTATTTTGATGCTGGAACCATTCACGGTGCAACAGAATTAGCATCTATCGTAAATGAATTAATGCTAAGTGGAACAAAGGATCAAACATCAATCGAAATTCATGAATCGATTGACAATTTGGGAGGTTTCTTAGAGCAAGGTGTTTCAATGGAAAATGCAGTTTTGTCTATCTATGCGCTTCGCGAAAACATTCTTCCTTTGGCAAAAATCATTAAAAATGCTGTTCAGAATTGTGTTTTCAATGAAAATGAACTACAACAATCTATTAAGAATAGAAAACAAAAATTGAGTGTGAACCTTGAAAAGGTTAGCATTCTAGCACAACGAGCTTTCAGACAACGTTTCTTCTCCAATTCTGAGCAATACTCCCGTGTTACCAACGAAAGTGACTTAGATGCAATCACAAGAGAACAGCTTATTGAATTCCATCAAGAACGTTATTTAAATGGTTTGAAAAACATGGTATTGGTGGGAAATTTTTCTCAATCGGAAATTGATGCATTCATCGATATTTTTGGCTCTTGGTGTAGTCCAGCAAAAACAACATTTGAATCGAATTTTACGAACATTAAAGGCTATTCTCATTTTGAGAAAAAAGATGCACTTCAAACGGCCATTCGTATTGGTACGCACTTGTTCAACAAAACACACGAAGACTATCCTGACTTTATTATCCTCAATACAATTATTGGAGATTACTTCGGAAGTCGATTGATGAAAAATATTCGTGAAGACAAAGGGTACACCTACGGAATTGGTTCATTCGTTAGTGAATTAGAAGAAACGGGTTACTTCATGATTGGTACAGAAGTCGGGAAGGAAGTAAAAGATCAAGCATTGGCTGAAATTAAGTACGAATTGGATAAACTCAAAACAAAGCTTGTTCCACAAGAAGAATTGGATTTAGTTAAAAATTATTTACTTGGTCAATTACTTAAAAGTGCAGATGGACCATACTCGATGATGGATCTTTATTTGAGTGTTGAACAATACAACTTAGATTTAGATTTTTACAACAAAATGATTCAGGCAATTCAACATATTCGTCCTGAAAGACTAAAAGAATTAGCTAATAAATACTTAAACTGGGATCAGTTTACAATCGTAACAGCAGGTTAATAATAAATTATGGAGTTTAAAGAAATTATCAAAGCAGTAGAGCAATTTCACGATGCTTTTAAAATTCAAAACAATTACAAACCAACTGCGGCAATTGGCCAAGATCAAATTGAACTACGTCACAGATTGATGCACGAGGAAAATGAAGAATATTTACAAGCAGCTAAAGACGGAGATATCGTTGAAATTGCAGATGCATTGGGAGATCAATTGTACATTTTGTGTGGTACAATTTTAAAACACGGATTACAACACAAAATCGTTGAAGTATTTGAAGAAATTCAGCGTTCAAATATGAGCAAATTGGATAAAGATGGAAACCCCATTTACCGAGAAGATGGAAAAGTGATGAAATCTGAATTGTATTTCAAACCAGATATTGCTAAAATTTTAGCAAACGATTAAATACTAAAACATGAAACGGTTGATCTTATTTCAACCGTTTCAAACCTATTCTTTTACGAGCCACATCAATTTCTACTACTTGAACTTTTACGTGTTCGTGCAACTGAATAAATTTTGATGGATCTTCCACATAAACATCTGCTAATTGCGATTTGTGAATCAAGCCATTTTCTTTGATTCCAATATTCACAAAGGCACCAAAAGCAGTCACATTTGTAACTATTCCATTCAATTCCATCCCGATTTTAAGGTCTTCAATTGTACGAATCGAAGAATCAAATTCCAAGACTTTTGCTTGTTTACGAGGGTCTCTTCCTGGTTTCTTTAATTCATTGACAATATCGTTAAATGTATATGCATCAATATCGGGGAAATCGGCATGTTTGATTTGATTTAATTGTTCTGTATTTCCAATCAATTCAGCTGTTTTTAATCCCAGTTTTTTCGCTATTTTTTCTACGTGTTTATAACTTTCAGGGTGAACAGCAGAATTGTCTAACGGATTTTCTCCATCTCGAATTCTCAAAAATCCTGCTGCTTGTTCGAAAGCCTTATCACCCAATCGTTTCACTTTCTTCAAATCATTTCTTGAAGTGAATTTTCCAATTTCTGAACGATGTGCTACGATATTTTCGGCCAACTGCATTCCTAATCCAGAAACATAACTCAACAAATAAGGAGAAGCTGTATTCAAATCAACTCCAACAGTGTTTACTGCTGATATAACAACATCGTCTAATGCTTCTTTCAACATCGTTTGATTTACTTCGTGTTGGTACTGCCCTACTCCAACAGATTTCGGATCAATTTTCACTAATTCCGACAATGGATCTTTCAACCTTCTACCGATTGATACAGCTCCTCGAACAGTTACGTCATAATCAGGAAATTCCTTGCGAGCAATTGGTCCAGCAGAATAAATTGACGCACCATCTTCTCGAACTGAAAATACTTGGATATCTCGATTGAAATGAATGTGCTTGATAAAATTTTCTGTCTCACGTCCAGCAGTTCCATCTCCAATTGCAATGGCATCAATTTTATAGGCTTCAACCAATTGTGCAATTTTTGCTTTGGCAGCTGACGATTCATTTTGTGGTGGATGCGGGTAAATCGTTGCGTTGGTCAACAAATTTCCTGCTTCATCAACACAAACAACTTTACAACCTGTTCTAAATCCAGGATCTATTGCCAAAACACGTTTTTCACCTAAAGGTGGTGCCAATAATAATTGTCGCAAGTTCGAACTAAAAACTTTGATTGCTTCAATATCCGCTTTTTCTTTTTGAACTTGGATTGTTTCATTTTGCAAAGAAGGCAATAACAAGCGTTTGTATGCATCATCGCAAGCCTCTTCAACAACAGTAGCTAAAGCGTCATTTCCCTTCACAAATTGACGGTATAATAAATCAAGCGCTTCTTCTTTTTCTGGTTGAACTGTCAATTTTAAAAGTCCCTCACGATCGGCACGATAAAGTGCTAAAAAACGATGTGACGCTGTTTTGTATAAAGGTTCCGAGAAATCAAAATAATCCTTGTATTTTTCAGCTTCTCCTTCTTTTCCTTTTACCAATTTAGAAGCCAATTTACCTTTACGTGTAAACAATTGTCTCAAACGTGCTCTTGTCGAAGCATTTTCATTGATCCATTCCGCAATAATATCTTTTGCACCTTGGATAGCCTCCTCTTCTGAATCAATGTCTCCTTTAA
>DATGOZ010000287.1:0-7587 GCA_035305395.1 Taishania sp.
AGTTTTGTTAATAGATTAATTTGACGTAAATTGCATTACGATAGTCGGTTAAAGGTTTTGAAGCAGACAAATGACATTACTCCTGAACTTTTAAAAAAATGTATACAGGATGATCGTAGGGCTATACAGGTTTTGTATGAGTCTTGCTTTTCTATGCTCATACCTATTTGTAGGAGATATCACAATAATGATGAAGACGCAAGATCGTCATTCCATCTTTCATTTATAAAAATATTGAAGAGTCTCAATACGGTGAATGAGCAATTCAATTTTGTCCCTTGGGCCAAACGTATTACGATTAACACCTTGATTGATGAATATAGGAAACAAAAGAAATATCAATCCAAGGTTCAAATAAAAGAAACAGAACGTGAACTTGAGGTAGGCAATCATACTCATGAAAATATAGGGGAACAAGAAATTGGCTACGAACTGATTATTAAATTGGTTGCAGAGTTGCCAGAGTTAACATCCAAGGTGTTTAACTTGTATGTTATTGATGGATTTTCGCATAAAGAAATTGCTGAACTTTTAGATATGTCAGAAGGAACTTCAAAATGGCATCTTTCAACTGGTAGAAAATGGTTGAGAGAAAAGATAGAACAAATTGAAAAACATAACAGCTTAAAGGTTGCATTGTGATATGGGATGGACAGATGATGATATAGATAATTTATACAGGAATGCGGTTGATTCGCAGAAGTATGCTTATCAGGATGTTTATTGGAAAGAAATGGAAGCCATGCTTGACCAACAAAAAGTTGGGAAAAAGCGTTTTATTTGGTGGATTCCATCGACTTTAGTCATGCTTATAGGTCTAGGCATTGCTTTTTATACTTTTGTCAAACAGCATCGTTTGAATGAAGAATCTGCAGGTATTACATTGGCTACAGAAAAACAAACTGATTCAAAATTGCTAGAGACCGAAGTCGATAAATCTGAAAATCATTCAAAGCAGCGTACTTCTTCTGAAATTATTGAATCAGTAAACCAGTCTTTTAAGAGTAAAGGTTCAGACAATGAGCTTCTTAAAGTTGAGCTAGCAACTAAGCAAAAGATAAATACACCTCTTGTAGAGCAGGAATTGAATGGAAATCCAGGTGAACAAAAATTAGAGTCAGTTGATGAATTAAATAACTTGTTTGTAAATAGTGATGAAACTACAGAGGGAATTAAATTAGATACAATTGAGCAAGTGAACCATGTGGAAGATCAACTCGCAGAAGCTGATTCTGTGGCACAAACGAATTTGGCTACGCAGATGTTCGAAAATCCAACGCCAAGTAAACAAGGTTTCTTCTATTCTACTTTGTTTGCCGGGTCAGGAGTATCTTACCTACAGGACAGCAACAGGTCTAATGTAGAATTTGGCGTAAAATTGGGATACGAATATCAATTCAATTCTAATTTTAAGTTCGGAGGTGGACTTGGCTATAGATTTCAAGTTGCGGATGATTTGGTTACGCGATACAATCAAACATACTATGGTATGAAGGCGATTACAATTGTTCAGAGTTCCATTTATGATCAACTACAATTCGTTGATGTGAATTTACATTTTCACTATATCATTAGAAAATTTGCTGTTGGTATACAGCTAACTCCGACATACTTGTTTGCTCAACGTTCACAGCAGACGATAGAAACAGTTGAAAAAGTTGATTATGCACGATATGAATACAATCCTGAATTTGTTCAATCTTCCAATTTTAATAGCTTTGGAGTTGAAGCAGGATTATCTATGCAATATGAGTTTAAAAAGAATTTAGCACTTGAAGTAAATGTTCTTTCACGTGTTACAAGATTAATGGGGACGTCTCTTTTTGATGGGACAGAAAGAAAGTTCCCGATTAAGGTGGGAGTAGGAATTACAAAAAGATTTTAACCTAAGATGAATAAACTATTAACATGTGTAGTAATAGTCTTTTTTCTTTTTTCTTGCAAAAAGGAAAAAATTAAGTTGCCCGAATCCTTGAGTGAAAATCCAGTATTTAGGATTTCAGGGAATATCGGAGAGGAGCAAATAAATTTTATAGCAGGAATCGACAGTTCATTTGTAGATACAGAAATTCGAGTATTGAATGGAATTCGACAATTTGTAGGCCAATCAATAATGGGTAATAGTGAATTTGAATTGGCTGTTAGCGATGGAATGATAGGACTGAATCCAAGTATTGAATCCATTGTAAGTACAAATTTGAAGATGAACAATCTTTTTGATCAAAATTGGTTTGAACTCCAACAAAGTAGCTTGACAAATTCTGGAATTATTCAATCTGTAGATTTTACAGTGAATGGAGTCGAATCAAGTTCAAGTTTAAACATTTATAGCACTGGATACCACACCATTTGTGCAAATGTTAAGTTTGCAGATGGAACAGTTAGAACGATTTGTAATAATTTATTACTTGGTTATGTTGACTATGCGAAGTTTAATATTACTAGAGAAGTAATAGGTGGAGCTACTCTTTTGTCGATCGTAACGGATAACGGTCCAATTAAGTCCATAAAGTGGTATGCAAATCAAAACTTAATAGCAGAAAGTCAGACCGTGCAACTCGATGCAACGATTGGACTAGCTATTGTCAGAGCTGAAGTAACATTTCAAAATGGCATTACCAGAGAGAGAACTATTTTGGTTGACATGGAACAAGGTACTAGAAATTTTGACGATATATCGGTGTATCAGACTTCAGGGTTGGAGGATTTCATGAATGACTTTAATTTGAGAATGGAATACAGGACTTCTCAGAACCATTATCGAAGTTTTACAGCACCGGGTTACCCTTCTACAATTCAGATTAATGAATTTTCTTTGTACAAGGAATTGAGCAATGGTAATAAAATCTATAAAGTTTCAGTGACGATTAATACAAATTTTGTTAACTTAGCCACAAATCAGAAGTATCCTTCTCAGTTGAAGATAGTTACGGCTTTAGAATTACCTTATTGATATCATTATGAAACTAACTTTAGGTCTAACGACATTTATTCTTGCTCAAGTATTTTTTGGGCATTCCCAAATTACATTGAATGAAGCAGATTTTGCTGGTGTCAATCAATTTTATTCAGTTCGCGTTGCTACTGGAGAGCAAGTAGATGTTTCAACTACAGGACAAGACCAAGTTTGGGATTTTTCATCACTAAACGTATCGAATCAAGAAATTAGGTCATTCGACCCAATACCAAGTGGTTCATTTTTGATTAATATGGCTTATGGACCAACTGCTGTAACTGCTTACAGAGCAACATACTGTACACCAACGCAATTGCCGATTGATCAAGTTGCTTCATTTTTGCCAATTGATCTTTCTGATGTTAAGCAGTACACTAAAAAAGCATCAAATAAATTGACTTTGGTTGGATACTCAGCAGCTTTGAGTGGACAGCAAATTGCAATTAAATCTGACACAATTGAATCAAAATACTATTTCCCGATGACGTACGGGTTGCAGTATGTTACGAGAGGATATACACATTTCGATATGTCAATCATGATTGATGCACATTGGATTCAATCTCGTCGCAGAGAATCTATTGTTGATGGTTGGGGAACGTTAATTACTCCTTACGGATCTTACGATGTATTGCGAGTGAAGCATCAGATAGATGAAATCGATACTGTACGCTACACTTCCATGTCATTCGGAACTCCTTTGCCAAGAATATACGAATATGAGTGGTTAGCTGCTGGTGAATATATTCCAGTGATGAAAGTTACAACAACTGAAATTGGAGGGAACGAGACAGTTGTATCAGTGGAAATAAAGGACGATCAGGTAATATTAGGTGTGGACGAACTTGCAATTTTGAAAGATAATTTATCAGTTTTTCCAAATCCTGTTGAAGATCAAATGCATATCTATTTAGGAGAAGGATTGAAAACAGTGAAGATTATGACTGTCTTGGGACAATTGATTAGTTCAGAAGAAGTGACTGTACAAGAATATGTTTACGATTCTTCGGATTTACAACCTGGATATTACATGGTTACGGTTGAGCGTGCAGGTTCGGTAACATCAACTCGTTTCGTAAAGCAATAAAATCATTATCTTTGTAGTAAGGCAAATCGGTTTATCGCTGTCCCTAAGTTTACTTGGGAGAGAGGAAAGTCCGGGCAACACAGAGCAGCGTACTTCCTAACGGGAAGGTATCGAGAAATCGGTAACAGAAAGTGCAACAGAGAGTAGGTAGCCATCTTCGGGTGGTGATAGTGAAAGGGTGAGGTAAGAGCTCACCGTACAAGCAGTGATGTTTTGTAGCTAGGTAAACCTTACGCGTTGAAAGGCCATGTAAACCAAGGATACAAATTTATTTGTTGAAGAGTTGCTCGCTCAATCTTGGAGGGTAGGCTGATTGACCCCAATTGTGAAGTTGGGGCTAGATAAATGATAAACACTTTGCTTTGCAAAGAACAGAACCCGGCTTATAGATTTGCCTTTTATTTAAATTGTTGTTAGCAACAGTTTAATCTATTATTTTTACCATTCCCGTTATAATTTGGCTTTTTAACCGGGTGAATGATATTTACTTTTATCTTTGATTAGAAATAAATCGCATGAATACGAAGTATATTAATTATGTATTATCATCTTTTGTGATAATCGTTTGTTTGGTTTGGATTTACTTTCTCATCTTTTCCGATGAATTTATTGGAGGTCTTCCTCGATTACAACGACAGGTATTGACAGGAATACTAAGTCTTTATGCTATTTTTAGAACGTATAGATTATATCAAATGGTTCAACGTGATAAAATAAATAAGCGCCATGATGAAGAATAAATTAGTTGGAATTCTAGTTGTAACAGCAATGCTTTTTGCTAGCTGTGATAACTCAATGAAAGGGAAAAATACAAATAGCTCAGGTGATATTGCTGTTTATGTTGAAGAGTCATACAAGCCACTTTTCGAAACAAGTATTTATACTTTCGAAGCACAATATCCACTTTCAAATATTAGACAAAGCTATTTGAGTGAAACAGAGGTAATAGAAGCATTTATGACTGGAAAAACTTCTACAATTTGTATCACTCGTGATTTTACAGATGCTGAGAAAAAGGCGTTACGTGAAAAAAGTAATGTTGAAGTAAGAAGTTATAAGTTGGCTATCGATGCCATTGCTTTAATCATTCATCCAGAAAATACAGATACGCTTTTTACTGTAGATCGTATTAAGGCGATTCTAAAAGGTCAGGATACGTTGTGGACAGGAAGTAATCGTAAAATCAATGTGGTTTTTGATAAACCTAATTCAGCAAATTTCCATTACCTGAAGCATTTGGCTGATGTAGAGACACTTCCTTCAAATGTTTATGCGGTGAATTCAAATGAAGAAGTAATCAACTTTGTGAAAGATAATCGCAACGCAATTGGGGTTATTGGTGTTAATTGGATTAGTGATGATGATGATCCAGCAACGTTGAATTTTAAAGACGGAATTAAAGTAGTTGAAGTTTCAAAAGGAGAAAATCAAGAGTATTTTAAACCTTTTCAAGCATATATCTACGATGAATATCACAAACAGGCAGGGTATCCATTAGTGCGAGAAGCCTGGTTGATTACAAAAGGAGGTCGCATGACGTTAGACGGAGGATTTACGAACTTTATGATTGGAGAAAAAGGACAATTGATTGTTCACAAATCAGCATTAATTCCAGCAAAGATGATTGGACGAGTAGTAAATGTTGTTGGTCAATAATCATAAAAAATGTAAATTAGCGACTTTCAATTCTTGCAAAACCAAGTTTGGCATTGATATTGGTATCTCAAATAATATAAAAAATAAGTAAACAAGTTAGAAAATGAAACGATACACATTAATAGTATGTTCTTTGTTGATGGGCGGCGTTCAAGTAATTGCACAAAGTTTACCAGAAGCAATTAAGAAGACAGATAATGAACGTTATGAAGAAGCAGCAAAAGAATTTAAAGCTTTATTAAATAGTAATCCTACAGCAATAGGAGATGTTTATTATTTCTATGGTGAAAATTTTTATAGAGCAGATGATTTGGATTCAGCTAAATTGATTTGGAAAAAGGGAAATGAACTAGATCCTCAAAATTCATTCTCTCAAGTTGGTTTAGGAAAATCATACTGGTTATCTGGTGATACAACTGCTGCAAGTGGGATTTTTCAAGAAGTATTGAAAAATACAAAACGTAAGAATGCTGAGTTGATGAGACAAATTGCATCTGTATTTATTTATTCTCCAACAAAAAGTTTAAATCAAGCTGTTGCGTTGTTGAATGAATCAATCAAATTGGAACCAAAAAATCAATTTGGATACTTATTGCTGGGTGATGCACAAGTGGAAATCAACCCTCGTAACAGTACAGAAGCGATGCAAAGCTATAACAAGGCTGCTGACATTGAAAATAATGCACGTGTGTTTGTGAGAAAAGCAAAAATTTATCAAAGAGCACAAAACCCTAAGTTGGCAGATAGTTTGTATCAAGCAGCACAAAGTATTGAACCAAATTATGCGCCTGCATATCGTGAAAGAGCAGAGTTGAATATGCGTTTTAACCAAGTGAATCAGTCTATTGAAAACTGGGAAAAATACTTGGAATTGAACAACAGTGATTATGCTCGTTACCGTTATGCAACTTCATTGTTTTTAGGTAAAAAGTTTGATGAGGTAATTCGTGAAATCAACACATTGAAAGAAAATGGATTTTCGAATCTTTATACAGTTCGTATGAAGTTTATCTCTTTCTATGAAAAAAATGAATTAGCAGGTGCTGATGCAAGTGCATACCAAGAAGGTTTAGATATTATCAATGAGTATTTGAGTAAAACTCCTAAAGATAAAACAATTGGGATGGATTATAAATACAAAGCATTGTATCACAGTAAGTTGGGTCAAAATGATTTGTATTTAAAAGAAATGATTACTGCTGCTGAAGTTGATAATACAATTGCAGATGATGTATATAGCGAATTAGCTAAATTCTACATGAAAGAGAAAAATTATGATGAAGCAATTGTTATGTTCAACAAAAAAATGGCGGGTGACTCAACGAAATTATCTTTAGCTGATTATTATGAGTTAGGTAGAGCATATTACTTTGGACCAAAAGATTACGAAAAAGTAGATGGAGCGAATGCCTACGTTTTGAAAGCTTCTCCAGATTATGCAATGAGCCATCTGTGGAGAGCGAGAGCAAATGTACAATTGGATTTAGATAAAGCAAACTGGGCAGCAAGAACTCATTATGAAACGTTTTTAAGTCTTTTGAAAGAAGAAGAAAAACAAGGGGCTTACAAGTCAATGGCTATTGAAGCTGCTAAATATCTTGGTGATTTCTACATCAACTCACCAGAAAAAGATATCGAAAAGGCGAAAGAAGTGTGGACTTTGGTTCAAACGTTGGCTCCAGATGATGCACAAGCAAAAGCATTTTTCTCTAGCGTGAAGTAACAAAACGAACAATACATAAAAGAGAGAGGCTGTCTCAAAAGGGCAGCCTCTATTATATGTGGAAATGTGAAAAAAAGGACGACCGAAGCCATCCTTTCCTCATAGATTTACGTCTATGATGTTGTATGTGTACATCAAAGGTAGTCTTTAAGACGTATAATCAGC
>DATGOZ010000288.1:0-2358 GCA_035305395.1 Taishania sp.
TAATCGAAGTAAATGTCTATTGCTATTGGAGCAACTTTAGGTAGGTCTGGAGCAAGTAGGTGAGCTAATTCTTTCACCGCGCTATGCGTATCAATAAATGAATCAATTGTTCGATGCAATACAATTCCTTTTTGAATTTCGTTGGTGTATTGCTTCCAGTTTCTACCTTTAACAAAATCACCAAACAAATTCGCATACATTAATGCAGGATCCTTGTCAGAAAAGAAGATATGTCCTAGATAATTCATAACAAAAATCCCCACCGATCAAAGTGGGGATTTAATTAATATTCGTCTTCATTAAACAAGAAGTCATCCTTTGAAGGATAATCTGGCCAAATTTCTTCGATACTTTCGTAAATTTCACCTTCATCCTCCAAATCTTGCAAATTCTCAACAACTTCCAACGGAGCCCCCGTACGGATAGCGTAATCTATTAATTCATCCTTAGCTGCTGGCCAAGGTGCATCTTCCAAATATGATGCTAATTCTAAAGTCCAATACATAGTATTCTTAATTAAAAGTGGCTAATTACAAGGCGCAAAAGTATATTTATTTTAAAATAATCCAAAAGATACACAAAAAAGTTATCAACTTTTCTTTTCCTTCAAGGATACTTACACGTAACGAACCTTGATATCTACTGATGTATCTCCTGATAAAACGAATTTAAAACTCTCAAATTTTGGTTTACTCCAAGCTGTGTGGTAGTAATTTGAAAAACCAAATCCTTCTTGTGGAATCATAAATGAATAATCCATTTTACGGTTTTGATTCTCATCATCCAAAATTGCAAAACCGTACGTTCCATTTGGAATATCCTTAATCTTATAGGTCAACGTTTTTTCCTTCAAAGATTCTTTTGGAATGAAATATACTTTATAAGGCACTTCCTTCGCAAAAGACTCTTTATCCTTATAGACTTGAAGTTCAATACGTCCTTTCGTACTTCTAATGTTTGTGATTTTAATATTAATTGTTGGACCGTCTGTTGTAGCTCCAATTAAAAAGTAACTACTAACCAATAACAATAGAAAACTGAAACTTCGTGACATTTTTCTTTAATTTTAAATTGTTGCACTTATTTTACTTATCAATCATTGTTGAGGAACCCAAGGCTGTTCATTTGCATTATAATCTTTTGAATATTTTCTGCTAAGTATAAATAAATAATCACTCAATCTGTTGATGTACTTCAAAATCACTCCATCTACAGGCTCGTTTTGATTCAAATCAACCACTACTCGCTCAGCACGTCTGCAGATACATCTAGCAATGTGACAATGAGATACCAATACATGACCTCCAGGAAGTACAAACGAACGCATTGGTTCCAATTGTTCATCCATTACATCCATCCATTGTTCTAATTGCTCAACATCCTTTTCTGTCAAATCTGGCAATTTCATTTTTGACTTTTCTGGATCTGCTGCCAAGTGAGAACCAATTGTAAACAAACGATCCTGAATACGCAATAATTGTTCCAAAATCGTTTGATCTTCATTTAAATCTCTGACAAGTCCAATGTATGAATTTAATTCATCAACAGTACCGTAGGATTCAATGCGCAACGAACTTTTTAAAATGCGCGTTCCACCAATTAACCCTGTAGTACCTTGATCTCCTTTTTTGGTATAAATTTTCATAATTGGTCCTTTATCGTTTGATACTGCAAATTTAATTCTTGTATTCGAGCTTTCTTACCTGAATTGCGAATATTTTTTGCAGTTTCTGTATAATATTCATGTTTACCATCCAAATAGTCCAATTGAAATCGAATCCATTCTAACTCACTAAATTCATCACCTCGCATATCATACAATTCTTTTCTCAGACGAGAAGAAATCACCTTGTAATCAGCTCTACCCAAATAATCGTGATCTGCATCCCGCATTATCTTTTGTAGCAATGTTTGAGGCTTAACTCCAGATTTTGTAGCTTCTATGATTTCACATACTGCATCAATTTGCTCTTGAGAATAACCAAAATTAGGCAATGTGTTTTGAGCTAACTTAATCGCTAAATCCTCATTATCATCATACTCAAAAATGAATCCCGCATCGTGATACAATACCGCTGTTCTTAAGATATAAATTTCTTCTTCAGAAATACCTTCCAATTTAGCATATCTCCTTGCAGCCTTTTCAACACCCAGGGTATGATTAACATCGTGATAAATGAGTGACTCCGACAAAAGAGACTTTAACTTATCAATGATATCCAAGCGCATATTATCAAAATCAAATGGAGGTAAATCGCACAACGCTCGCAATTCCGAATTGGCAACTTTAAAATTGTGTTTCATACCAAATTCTTTCTTCAACGATTTCAAAAAGTACATTTGAACTTTCCCTCCTCG
>DATGOZ010000289.1:0-4656 GCA_035305395.1 Taishania sp.
CCTTATATCTTGAATAAACTTCAAGAATTGGATAAAAAAATAAAAGAATTAACCAAAGCAGATTAATTAAAGCATGTCTGAAAAACAAAGAACCCTAAAAAGTAGCATCAAATTATCCGGAATAGGATTGCATACTGGAGAAAAGGTAAATTTGGAAATTTGCCCAGCTCCTGAAAATCACGGTTATAAATTTCAACGAGTTGATCTTGAAGGTGAACCGGTGATTAAAGCTGATGCTGATTTAGTTGTAGCAACAGATAGAGGTACAACGTTAGAGGCTAATGGCGCGAGAGTTTATACAACTGAACATTTGTTGGCGGCTCTTTATGGTTGTCAAATTGATAATGCTTTAATTAAGTTAGATGCCCCAGAAGTTCCTATTATGGATGGATCTTCATATCCATTTGTAGTAGCAATTGAAGAGGTTGGTTCTGTAGAACAAGATGCGGAAAGAGATTATTTCATCTTAGACGAAAATATTAAATGGGAAGATACTGAAAAAGGTATTGAATTTTTAGCCGTTCCTGATTCTGAATATCGTTTGACTGTAATGGTTGATTATAAATCACCCGTTCTAGGTACTCAGCATGCTACAATCTACAATTTAGGTCAATTTGTTCCTGAAATTTCTAAATGCCGTACGTTTGTGTTCTTACGTGAATTAGAATTTTTGGCAAAAAATAACCTAATCAAAGGTGGAGATTTAGATAATGCAATTGTATTAGTTGAACGTGAAAATGTTCCTCAAGAAGAACTTGATCAATTGGCTAAGCTTCTCGGGAAAGAAAATCAAGGTATTAAAGTGACATCGAGAGGGGTATTAAACAGTACTAAATTGCAGTATGAAAATGAGCCTGCTCGTCATAAATTATTAGATATTGTAGGAGATTTAGCATTAGTTGGTCGACCAATTAAAGCGCATATCTTAGCTGCTCGTCCTGGTCACTCAGGAAACGTTCGTTTTGCTAAGGTGTTGAAAGAACAAATTAAAAAGCAAGAGAAGGGAGCTAAAAAATTCGATTTGACAAAAACGGTATTCGATATCAATCAAATTGAGAAGATGTTACCACATCGTTTCCCATTTTTGATGGTAGATAGAATCGTTGAAATTACAGAAAACTCAATTGTTGGGATTAAGAATATTACGATGAATGAGCCAATTTTTACAGGACATTTTCCAGGAAATCCAGTTTTCCCTGGTGTCTTGCAAATCGAAGCAATGGCTCAAGTTGGTGGAATTTTTGCATTGAATCAAGTAGAAGATCCTCATTTATACTCAACATATTTCTTGAAAATTGATAATGTTAAATTCAAACAAAAAGTAATCCCTGGTGATACTGTCGTGTTTGAATTGATACTGATTGCTCCTATACGCAGAGGATTGGTTAATATGGCTGGAAAAGCGTATGTAAATGGACAATTAGTGGGTGAGGCAGAGATGTTGGCTCAAATAGTAAAAGACAAAGTTTAAATCGAATGATTAGCAATTTAGCGCAAATTTCAGACAAAGCAGTTTTAGGAAAAAATGTTGAGGTAGGTCCTTTTACGGTAATACATGAGAATGTTGTTATTGGTGATAATACAAAGATCCATTCAAATGTAGTATTGTACCCAGGTTCCAGAATAGGGAGTAATTGTGAAATTTTTCCTGGTGCTGTTATTAGCGCTATTCCGCAAGATTTGAAATTTGAAGGTGAAGATACTACTGTTGAAATTGGTGATAATACCAAAATTAGAGAGTGTGTTACGGTTCACAGAGCAACTAAAGATCGCTGGGTAACTCGTGTTGGAAGCAATTGCTTAATCATGGCTTATGTGCATATTGCGCACGATTGCCAAATCGGAAACGGAGTTATTTTAGCTTCTTATGTTGGACTTTCAGGCCACTGTGTTATTGAAGATTATGCAATTTTGGAAGGAAATGTAGGATCTCAACAATTTATGCACGTTGGTAAACATGCATTTTTGGCAGGGGCAACGTTGATTAGAAAAGATGTCCCACCTTATGTAAAAGCTGCGAGAGAACCAATTACATTTGCAGGTGTAAATTCTATCGGGTTGAGAAGAAGAGGGTTTACTGATGAACAAGTTCGTGAGATTGAAGAAGTGTATCGCACGATTTATGTGATGAATACAAATGTTGCGAAAGGTGTTAAAGCAGTAAAAGAATTAATGCCTGATTCTATTTTTGCAAAGGAGATTATTGAATTTATTGAATCCTCCGATAAGGGAATTATCCGAGGAATGATTTAAATTTGAATTGAAAGAATAGTGTAAGTATGATAGTTGATTCAATTATCATACTTTTTTAATTTATATTGGAATGTTTCACAGAGGAGAAATTATTGAAGTAACAATATCTGGTTACGCTTTTGGTGGTAATGGAATTGCAAAAATTCCAACCGATGAGGGAGATTTTGTAGTGTTTGTGATGAATACGTTCCCTGGTCAAAAGGTGCAAGCAAAAATCGAAAAAAAGAAAAAGCGTTATTGTGAAGCCAAACTAATTCAAGTTTTAGAACGTTCACCGTTAGAAATTGTAAGTGATTTCCAAGAAATTTCAGGAGCACCATATATTTATGTTCCTGTTGAAGAACAAGAGAAGGAAAAACTTCAAAGTACACTTGAGATTTATCGTAAGCTGGGTAATTTCCAAGATATCAAAGAACGTTTTGATGAGTTTATTTCTTCACCTGTTCATTTCTTCTATCGCAATAAGATGGAATATAGCTTTTCGTGTATAGAACACGATATGTTCACAGGAGAAGAGGTAGATAATGCATTTGCAGTAGGCTTCAAGAGACGAGGAACTTGGTGGAAAGTTGAAAATTTGAACAAACCAAGTGGTATGTTTGATGAAGAATGGGAAACTAAATTGATTCAAATTCGCGATTTTCTTAAAGCAACAGATTTACCAGCTTGGCATCCTCCAAAAAAACATGGTTTTTTCAGACACATTATTGTACGTAAATCATTTGATCAAGATCAATTGTTGGTCAACTTGGTTACATCTTCAGAGAATATTGAGCAATTTGATGTTGAAGCTTTCGGAGCGTATTTGAAGCAATTATTTGGAAATCGCATAGCAGGATTTCAACACACAATCAATGATGATGTTGCTGATCGAGGAAAAATCGAAAATGGAAGTTGTAAACTGATTTTTGGTGAACCAATTGTAATTGAAAAATTACTTGGATTGTCATTCGAAATTTCCATGGAAAGTTTCTTTCAAACGAATCCTAAGAGTGCTGAAAAATTATACACAAAGGCACTTGATTATGTTTTCGAAGAAGAGATTCCAGAAAATGATATCGTGATGGATTTATTCTGTGGAACGGGAACAATCGGTCAGATACTTGCAGCACGTAGAACAGACGTTCGTATTGTTGGAGTAGATATTGTTGAAGAGGCAATTGAAGATGCAAAACGCAATGCTCGCAATAATAAATTAGAGAATGCGGTGGAGTTTTACGCTGCGGATGTGGGAAAATTTTTACGTGAGCATCCAGAATTTAATGGTCGAATCAATAGTATTATCTTAGATCCTCCTCGTGCTGGAATTGCACCAAAAACGTTACAAAAGGTAATTGATTTAGGAGCTAAAAACATTGTGTATGTTTCATGTAATCCAAGTACGCAAGCTCGAGATGCAGATTCACTTCGTAAAGCTGGATATGAAATGGAAAAGATTTCATTTGTAGACCAGTTTCCACATACAGGCCACATTGAAGCAATCGCAAAATTCATAAAGAAATAAAAAAAGGACTATAGATTCATTTCGATTTGTACTTTTGGGTAATTACTCAAAATATGCAAGTTGAAATTATTTCTATCGGTGATGAGTTGCTCATTGGGCAAACAATTAATACAAATGCTAGTTGGATAGGTCAAATGTTAACACAACGTGGAGCGTTTGTGCAACGTGTATTGACCATTAAAGATACTGAAGATGCTATTTGGAAGGCTTTTGATGAAAGTCTTGCAGTGAGTGATGTAGTTATCGTTACAGGTGGTTTGGGACCAACGAAGGATGATGTTACCAAAAAAGTCATTGCTGCTTATTTCGATGATGAGTTGATTATTCACGACGAAAGTTTAGAGATTGTAAAAAGTATCTTTGCTCGAAGTAATCGACCGATGTTGGATGTAAATATTCAGCAAGCTGCTGTTCCGAGTAAATGTACTGTTTTACTCAATCGACAAGGGACGGCACCGGGAATGTGGATGGAAAAAGATGGGAAGATTTTAGTGAGCTTACCAGGAGTTCCATACGAGATGAAAGGATTGATGGAACAAGAAGTATTACCTCGTTTGGAATCGTGTTTTTCAATCAAAAAGTATTATTCTAAGACAGGAAATATTCAGGGTATTGGAGAATCATATCTTGCGGATCGCATGTCGGATTGGGAAAATAGACTTCGAAATGATGGACTTGATTTAGCTTATTTACCTTCCTCAGGCTTAATTCGCTTGCGTATTTCTTCTCCAAATGGAGAAACAGATAGAGAAAAGATTGACAACTACTTTAAAGAGTTAGAAGTCGCTTATCCGGAAAATTTCTATGGTTACGGTGAGAAAACTTTAAGTGAAGTTGTTGGTGATTTGTTGAAAGTGAAAAATGCAACTGTTGCAACATGTGAAAGTTGTACAGGTGGT
>DATGOZ010000290.1:0-4347 GCA_035305395.1 Taishania sp.
GCATTTTATTTTATAGACACTTTGATTTTATTTAATCAAACCAATTTCTCTAAGACGTTGCAGCAAAAATTCACCAGCAGTAATATCTTCAAATTGTTTTGGATTTTCTTCTGTAATACAATTTGGCAATACAGATAAATCCATATCACTTACAGGGTGCATGAAGAAAGGAATTGAGTAACGAGATGTCGACCATAACTCACGATCTGGATTCACAACTTGATGAATCGTAGATTTCAAACGATTATTTGTGTGGCGCGACAACATATCACCCACATTGATTACCAATTCATCTTCTTCAGCAATGGCATCAACCCATGTTCCATCGTGTTTTTGAACCTGTAACCCTCTACCCTGAGCCCCCATCAATAAGGTAATCAAGTTGATATCTCCATGTGCCGCTGCTCTAACGGCTCCTTTTGGTTCTTCAACAATCGGTGGATAGTGAATTGGACGTAAGATTGAATTCCCATTTTTAACTTTATCGTCAAAATAGTACTCATCCAATCCTAAAAATAGAGCTAAAGCTCGCAATACATAAACACCTGTTTTTTCAAGCTGTTTGTATGCTTCTTCACCATATTTATTGAATTCAGGAACTTCTTCAACAATCACATTATCTGGATAATTAAACTTTTGCTTATCCTCCTCAGCTAAATATTGGCCGAAATGCCAAAACTCTTTCAAATCTCCTTCAGTTCTTCCTTTCGCATGTTCTTTACCAAAAGCTGTATATCCTCTTTGTCCACCAATTCCTTCAATGTGGTATTTTTCTTTCACTTCAACAGGTAACTGATAAAACTTGCGCACACTCGCATATAAATTATCGACCAATTCTTGAGATAAGAAGTGACCTTTCAATGCTACGAATCCGATTTCTTCGTATGCTTTACCAATTTCATTGATAAACTTTTGTTTTCTTTCAGGTGAATCAGAAAGAAAATCAGATAAATCTACTGAGGGAATACCACTTTTCATATGATTATTTTTTGCAAAAATAGGTAATAGAAAACGAACAAAGTCTTAAAAAAGTCTTATAATTTCAAATTATTTAAGTACCTGATAATAAATAAAATCTTGTAAACGAGCTGGAAGTGCTGAAACAAATTTCAATTGCCAATTCAAATTCAATCCGTAAGCAATTTTCGGTTTTCTACTATTGGCAACTTTAAACACTAACGCAGCTAGTAATTTTGGATCCTTGGCATTTTTGGCTTCATTTTTTGCCAATGATTTTCCTTTCGATAATTGCTTATTGAAGTACTTCGTTTCATTAATCGTCTTTTCCATTACGGCTTCAACTGCTCCTTGCATATTTGTTTTGAATGCTCCTGGTCTAATTTTCACCACCGGTATACCCAAATACTTCAATTCGCGTCGCAATGCATCCGAATAAATCTCAACAGCACGTTTTGACAAATAATAGAATCCACTAAACGGAGCTGGACTCAACACACCTGTCTCACTCGAAATATTGATAATGCGACCTTTGGCTTTTGCAATCATTGGGAAAAACTGCTGATTCACGCGATACATCCCCAACAGGTTGATATCCAAAATACGTTGCATCTCTGAAACTGGCAATTCCAACACAGAACCCATCGTCAAAATTCCAGCGAAGTTGACAACAACATCCAATTCATCTGTATGTTGACTAACAACCGAAAAACTATTTTCAATACTTTCAGAAGATGTTACATCCACTTGAATTGGCACAACATTCGGATGGTTGATTTCTTGCGCACCGTTTATGTTATAGTCCAAAGCAAACACTTGCCATCCATTTTCAGCAAAAAACTTCGTACTAGCCCCACCTAGTCCTCCAAATGCTCCGGTAATTAATATCCTTTTCATCTTTAATTGACGTTAGCTTCCCACTTTGGCAATACGCAACGAATTCCATTTGGATCGTTCATCAACGGTGCACATTGGTTGCAATGCGTACAACCATTTTTATAATTCAACCCGTATTCTTGCAGGTGTTGAACAAGTTTTGGATCGCGCAATAATGGGCGACCAGATTGAACAAAGTCAAATCCTAAATCCATTACTTTTTCTAAACTTTGTGGTTCAATTGTTCCTCCGATATAAATCAAGTTACATTGAACTGCTTCACGGATTTTTTTCGCTCCTTCCAACAAGAATAATTCTTTGTATGGATAATCGCGGAACATGGATTTACCAACAAGTTTCATTCCCATGCGCATGAATGCACTTTTCTCGAATGAAAGCAAACCTGGCAAAATTGAGTCACCGTGGAACAATAACATCGGATTTTGGCTACTTGTTCCAGCACTCATGATGATTCCATCAATACCATGTTGATCCAATAATTTAGCAACTTGAATTCCATCTTCCATGGAAATACCTCCTTTCAAATCGTCGTACATCGTGATTTTCGCTAAAATTGGAAAATCTGGTCCCACAGCCTTGCGAACAGCATCCAACACTTCCAAAGGGAAGCGCATGCGATTTTCGATAGTTCCACCGTAGTTATCTTTACGCTTATTTGTGATTGGTGAAATAAATTGACTCAACAAATAACCATGACCATAGTGCAATTCAACAGCATCGAATCCACATTCTTTCATGATTAAAGCTGTTTTCACATATCCAGCAATTACCTCATCCATCAAGGCTCTATCCATTCCTTGTGTAACCAACAAACCATATAATGAACCAACCATGTTGAATCCAGTTGAAGGACCAACAGGTCTTTTGCGTTGCAACGCTTTGTTTCTACTGAATTCACCACAGTGAGCAATTTGTCCAGATAATTTGGTGCCATAACTATGAACTGTATCAGCCAATTTCTTCAACTGCGGTTTGATTTCATCACGAATGTACATGTAACTAGCCAACATACGTCCATCTGCTTCTGGAGCACAATAAGCTAGGGTTGTCATTCCGACACCCCCTTCGGCAAACTCTTTATGAAACTCGATGCAACGATCAGTAATGTTACTATTGTCATCCAACATCGACTCAAAGGTAGCAGCCTTAATGATTCTATTTTTTAATGTAATTCCGTTCAACTTCGCAGGTGAAAGCAATTTTTCTAAACCTGTACTCATAACGCTAATTCTTCTTATTGTTTAACTAAAAATATGTCAAAAAAAATCCCCTAACATTGCAAGGGGATTCAGGATTTTAAAATTTATCTTTCAGGAGATCGTAGATTCCATCCACAAACAAATCGCTATCGTTGCAACTAGGAACAAGTTTAACTTCACCTCCTCCATTTTCATCTAAAATTTCTTGGTATTCCACTCCAATTTCGATGAGCGTTTCCAAACAATCAGCTACAAAAGCTGGACTAAAAACCAACAATCTACGTTTTCCTTGTTTTCCTAATTCTTCCACAACTTTGTCAGAATAAGGAGTAATCCATTTGTCATCCAAACGCGATTGAAAACAAACCGTATATTGATCCGGTCTCAATCCTATTTTATCAGCCAATGCTCTACTTGTTGCAAAGCATGTTGCCTTATAACAGAATTTATTTTGATCATTTACTTCTGTTTCGCATAGACAATTTTGACATTTTCCACTCAAGTTTACTTTATCAACTTGTGATTGAGGCAAACCATGGTATGAAAAAAGTACATGATCGTATGTTTCTGGATTCAATGCTTTAGCATTTTCAACCAATGAGTTCAAATAACCTTCATTATCCCAAAACTGGCTAATAAATTCAACATTTGGAATAACCCACCACTTCTTAATTTCGTCCATCACCTTTTCGATAGCCGAACCATTTGAGGCACTTGCATATTGAGGAAACAACGGAAGAACAACAATCTTTTCGTAGTTCTTTTTTTTCATTTCCGCTAATACAGAAGGAATGGAAGGATTTTGATAGCGCATTGCAACAAAAACATCCGCTTTGTCTTGCAATTTCATCGCAAGCTTCTTCTTAAAATTTTCAGTGTGTGTAATCAATGGCGAAACTCCATTTCCTAGTTCCCAAAGTTCTTTATATATTTTTGAAGAATTTTTGGTTCTAAACGGCACGATGATACCATTCACCAACAACGTTCTCTTGAGCCACGGCAAGTCAATTACACGAGGGTCATTCAGGAATTCAGACAAGTACCTCCTAACATCCTTTTTTTCTGGACTATCAGGTGTTCCCAACTGAATCAATAAAACTCCAATCTTATTCATGGTATCTATTGTAATGGAATAGTCCACCGATTAAAGTGGAATATTTCCATGCTTTTTAAAAGGTAATGTTTCAGCTTTGTTTTCAAGCATTTTGAATCCTGCGATAACTTTAGCTCTTGTTTCTTCAGGCAAAATGACATCATCAACAATTCCTCTTTCCGCTGCACGGTATGGATTTGC
>DATGOZ010000291.1:0-3736 GCA_035305395.1 Taishania sp.
CGATTCAAGACCGAATTACAATGCACGCCTACAATTACAACTTGTCGATCAATTTGCATCTGACCAATACGCACTTGATGGAAAATTAATTCAAGATCGAGATAGCATCGCCATACGCCAGTTTTTTGAGGCTTTACTATCAAAGGATAAGGATTTTAAAATCATTGGTCGTGGAAACGGAATAGGAAAATGGAATGGAACACAAGTTGTGAGGGATACTGCTCGTACAGAAATCAACACATATGAGCCACTTGGTAAGGATGATATTTCATTTAAACGCCTTCGTTTGAGTGAAATTTTTGTAAATATCGATCGCGACATCATCATGGAAGTGAACTCTTATTCTGATCCTATTAGATCCAATTTTACAATACCAAACACAGCAATTGAATCATTCAAAAATCAATACAAGCTAAGCAATAATGATATTTTAAGTGCTTATCGCACTGTAGCAATTTTAAAGAAATTTAAAGAAGAAGTAAGTGTTTTGGCAGGAACATTTATGACGCGCGAAGAAGCTAAAATCATTATCGATCGTTTCAATAGAGAGTTTAATAAAATTAAAATTTCAGTTGGAGCGACATCTATTAAAATAACTGAGTTTTAAATCGAATAATCTTAAAAACAAAAAATCTTCACCAAGCTCGCTTGGTGAAGATTTTTTTATACTCTTAATTCTGGAGTTTATTTAAACTCAGCAATTGATCCTTTGTTGATTGTGATAGTTTTCACAGTACTGTTGAAAGCTACCTCTCCAAATGACATTACTATTTTGTGTGGGAACATTACGCCATTTACTGCTTTGTAATCAGAATAAGTAACCAAAGCTTCTCCTCCATTCTCCTCATCTTTAGAGATAGTCAAACGTTTAATTTTAGAGAAATCTTTTGTGTTGTAGTATTCATAAATCTCAGATTGACCATCATTCAATTTTACGACATACATATCTGTACCATTTTGATTTTCGATTCCCAACAATTCATAGTGCATTCCAGAAGTTTTGTAGTTCATTTCAGGAATCAAACCGATTGATTTATTCTTAGAAGCTATTTCTTCAGCAGTAAGATCTTTCTTACCAGTCTGCATATTAGAATTGTATCCAGCTTTTCCATCAAAGAATGATTTTTGCAACATCATACCTTGTGCTTCAAGAACCATTACTTCAACATTTGGAGTTGCCCAGAATTGAACAGATTTCATCGGGAAAGGAACCTGAGACATCGTGATTTCCATTTCTTGCTTCACCGACTTAATTCCTTTCAACACTTTATCTCTTTGCTTATCTGATGTTGAGTTAGTTACATAGTACGAATGCTTTTTAAACAATTCTTCAGCTGTAATATCTGCTTTTTTCATATCCTGAACAGGATTTCCAAATGCATCAACGATTTCAATTACACCATCAGCATCGAATTGTTTCAAACGATCAATAATTTCTTCGTTTCCAACTACTACGATGTAACAGTTTTTAGAAGTCATGAATTTTTGAGCAATTTCAAGCACCTTATCTTTATCTACAGATTCTAACTTTTTCAAGTAGTTTTTGTAATAATCTTTAGGCAAACCATAACGCTCGATATTCAACGCAAAACGAGCAATCGTAGAAGCATGTTCCAAAGAACGAGCAAAGCTACCAGCCATTGAAGACTTAGTCAAATCCAACTCAGTATCTGTCACATAGCTATCAGTCATTTTTTCTAGTTCCAACAACAATTGAACGATAGCGCTGTCAGTTACATCATTTCTGAAATTACCTCCAGCTCTTAAGAAAGCCCCCTGTGGTTCAATTGACAATTCAGAATAACTTCCGTAAGTATAAGCCTTGTCTTCGCGTAAATTTTGCATCAAACGTGTTCCAAAACCATTACCTCCAAAAATTGAATTTGTAACGCTTAAAGGAATTTGATTAGGGTCTCCAATTTTAATATCTAAAGGAAATGCAACTTGTACATAAGATTGAACAGCACCTGTTTTCTTAACGAAAATCACACGATTTCCTTTTAAGTTTTGAGCAGATGGATATTCAACTTTTGGCAATACTTTACCAGTCCAGCTACTAAAGTATTTGTTTACAACTTGCTCAGCTTGCTCTTTTGTAATATCTCCAACGATAACCAAGTAACTTCCTTCAGGTACAAACGTCTCGCTAAAATATTTTTGAACATCATCACGCGTAATTTTAGCCAAAGAAGCCTCAGTCATGATTTCACCATAAGGGTGATTTGGGAAAAGTGCACTAGCTAATGCATTTTTACCCATTGCTTCTGGACTTGACTTCGTTGTCATCAAGTTACTTTCCCATTGTTTCACAACACGGTCAAATTCACTTTGAGGAAAGTTAGCATTCAACAACACGTCAGCATAAATATTCAACGCAGCATCCATGTGTTTTGTCAAACAAGACAAACTCAAATTTGTACTCCCTGCATTGATAGAAGCTCCAATGTAGTCTGTTTTTGCATCAATTTCATCTTTTGAGAAGTTCTTTGTACCACTCATGATCAAATCACCAGCTAAATCAGCAATACCAGCTTTAGCACCTTCTAATCTGAGTCCATTTCCAACAGTCAAGTTAAAAGATACTTTTGGCAATTTATGATTTTCAGATAAGATTACAGTCAATCCATTCGCTATTTTAAAAACAACTGGATCTGCAATACTAATTTCTTTTGCAGGCGCCGGAGCTGGAACCTGAGATCTATCCAACTGACCGAAAAGAACAGCCGGTGTAATAAGTCCTAATGCTATTATAATTTTTTTCATCTTGTCAATTATTTAGATTCTTCTTTTGGTAAATAGTGTAAAATAACACGTGCATCTGTTGTCAAATATTTCTTAGCTACACGTTGGATATCTTCACGTGTCACTTTCATGTATTTATCTAATTTTTGGTTTACAAAATTTGCACTACCAAAATACACATGAGCATCAGCTAAACCTTCACAAATTCCTGCGATAGTTGAGTAAGAAGAAACAGCTTGGTTTTCGAATTGATTTCTAACTTTCTCAAACTCTTCTTGAGAGATTAATTCATTTTGAATTTTCTCAATTTGTGCATCAAATTCCGCTTGGATAGCTTCCAACTCAACATCCTTCGCTGCGATTGCTGCAAAAATTCCAAGTCCTGCATCTTCCAAGCCGTAAGCGAAAGAAAATGCCATCGTAGCTAATTGTTTACGCTCAACTACATCTTTATTGATGCGTGAACTTGTTCCTCCTGACAATACTGCATTCAAAAATTGCAATGCATACATATCTTCATGTGTCTGGTCTGGGAATAAATAAGCATTAAACAATGCAGGCAATTGAATGTTATCATAAATTACATCTTTGATAACAGATGTCGGTTTTTCAGTTGGTTTCCCTGGACGAACAATTTCAGTTGGCTTCTTAGCATACTCAATAATCATTGCTTTAGCTTTTGCATTTTTAGAACCAAAGAAATCTTTGCTGTCAAATATTGATTTTTCAACTTGGTATTTTGCTTTGAAATCAGCATCATTCAATCGCAAAAAATCTCTGTACAAGTTGATTGCCTGACCTTTTGGAATTGAACCAAAATACTTTTCAATCCACTTTTTAGTTTGTGCAATATCAATATCTCCAGCAATTGACAATGTAGCATTTGAAGGCACATAGAATGAATGATAGAATTCAACGTAATCTTCTTCTTGTGCTGCATCTAAATCTTCCATGCTACCTATTGGTTGCCAATTATATGGATGATTGATAAACA
>DATGOZ010000292.1:0-15296 GCA_035305395.1 Taishania sp.
AGTAAAAGAATGGGGAGACTCAATTCTTTTCGCGCTAATTGCCGCGCTAATCATCAGAACGTATGTTTTTGAGCCTTTTAGAATTCCTACAGGATCAATGGAGAGAACGTTGTTGGTTGGTGACTTTTTATTCGTAAATAAATTAGCTTATGGTCCAAAAGTACCTGTAACGCCTTTGTCATATCCATTGGTACACAACACAACTCCTTTTATTACCATGAAGTCATACACGACTTTGGAGAAAGGTACTTACACACGCTTACCTGGATTGGGTAAAATTCAACGTTATGATGTTGTTGTATTCAACTATCCAGCTGGTGATACGGCTGTTTATGATCCGCGAATGCCTTATGGTTTGATGGGACATGAATACGAAGGAATTGTCAATAACGAAGCATTTCGATTATATCGCGAAGAAAATAGTTCTCGTTTTGCGTTGATTGATAAGTTTTATACTGATTCATTGACACGTGTAGGGAACTATTCAGATGATCTAAAGAATCGTTTTGTAAGCGAACGTGCAAGTTATGAATTTATTAGAGATTTAGATAAATGGAAAGCTGAGGCACGTAAAATGTTGGCAGTAGATAAAATTGCTATGGATAATCAATTAGGACAGTTGATCAAACATCATGGTGTGATTTATCGTCCTGTTGACAAGCGTGAGAATTATATCAAACGTTGTGTCGGAATGCCTAAGGATTATTTGGAAATTCGAAATTCTATTTTATATGTGAATGGAAAGCCTGCTGAAGTTGCCCCAAATCAAAATTTATTGTATTTAGCAAGTACACCTGCTTTTGCTACTTCGGAGGAGTTATATGCTAAATTCGGTATTGAAAAAAGTGATTTACATTGGGAAGATTTGCAAGTTAAAGGTGTTCATGCGAATTTAGAAACAATTGACAAAGTTCGAAAGGCTTACCCTGAGGTTACATTTAATTTGTTTGTTAAACCGCAATTTGTACCGGATGGAAATGGAAAATTCAAAGCATCTGAGCAAATTGAAAATCTATCGTATTTCCCGAAAGATATCAACGTATCGAATAATGTGACAAATTTTGAGCGTTTCCAAGTTCCTTACAAAGGGAAAGTAGTCGATTTTACGAAAGAAAATATTGCTTACTACAGACGTATTATCACAGCTTACGAAGGTCATAAGTTGGAAGAGAAAGCGGACGGAATATACATCGACGGTAAAAAGACAAATACCTATACTATTGAGATGGATTACTACTGGATGATGGGAGACAACCGTTATCAGTCAGCAGATTCAAGAACGTGGGGTTTTGTTCCAGAAGATCATATTGTAGGAAAAGCTTCCATGACTTGGTTTTCAAGTAATCCAGAGTACGGAATTCGTTGGGAAAGAATCTTCAAAGCGATTAAATAATACAAGGATGGATGTATTTCCAATTGCTTACTTTGGTCCGATTTCATATTATAAGCAGTACGTGAACTCACCAGATGCTGCTTTAGAAGTAAAAGAGCACTTTGTCAAACAAACGGTTCGCACAAGATGTGAAATTTTAGGCCCTAACGGCAAGCAAATTTTGAGTATTCCTGTTCAACGTGTGAATGGAAATAAAACGAAGATGGATGAATTGTTGATTTTGGAAGATGGATGGAGAAAAATTCATTGGAAATCGATCGAAACAGCGTACTCTTCCGCAGCTTATTTTGATTATTACGGAATTGAGGTACATGAATTGATTTTTCAAAAGTGTGCTAATCTTGTTGAGTTTATCAAAGAGATTCATTTGCGTGTTTTAAGTTGGTTGGACATAGAGCCTAGATGGAATATTACAACAGCATATTTATCGAATTACACATCTGATTATCGCAAAGTAGCGTTTGGTACGCAAGAAGATTTTGTACACGAACCCTATCATCAAGTGTTTGAATTGAAAGATACTTGTGTGCAGAACTTATCCATTTTAGATTTGATATTTAACCAAGGTCCAATGGCTCGTAAATGGTTGTTGGATTGTTAATTGTAAATAGCATGAAATTAAAACAAGTTCCTTTAGATATAATTAATTCCTTCAATCGCAATACGATGATGGAGGTATTGCACATTGAATGTATTGAACTTGGAGATGATTATTTGAAATCTCGCATGCCAGTCAATCAGGGGACACATCAACCTGCAGGTTTGTTGCATGGAGGAGCTAGTGCGGCATTGATTGAAAGTGTCGGTTCAATGGGGTCTGTATTGTTGATTGATATAGAAAAAGAAATTCCTGTTGGTTTGGAAATTAATGCAAATCATATCACAGGTGTTCGAGATGGACACGTTGTTGCTACGGGTAAAATTGTTCATGCAGGAAGAAGAACACATGTTTGGCAGGTAGATATCCACCATGAGGAAACAGGAAAATTGGTTTGTACAGGTCGTTTAACAGTGATGATTATTCCAAAGTAAATGATGCAATCGAAATTGATATATCGTTTCCCTCATGGAGCATTTAAAACTTTGAGTGGAAGTTTTAAGCTGCTAGAAGACGTTTCTAACTTTGAAGGATTCATTGTCTCCAATTTTGAAGGTAACATGGTTTATGGCTTTGTAGAAGGAGAATTCAATGAAGTAGAAGATAATCCAGAACGTGATTTACCCATTGTACTGTGTGAAGATGCATATTTGAATCTTGCGAATGAATTTATTCATTATTTGCAAGACCATGAAGTAGGGAAGGCTATTCTTTCACGGATAAAAAATGTAGATTTTTTAGGTTATTCTGTTGAAAAACTGTTGGATCAAATGGCGAATGCTTATCCGAATACATTTTGCTATCTATTCGAAGATCCAATCTTAGGAACTTGGTTGGGAGCAACTCCAGAAACGTTAGTTGAAATTAAAAATGGAGAAGGAAAAACAATGTCGCTTGCAGGTACAAAAGTGTCGACAGATGATCAAGCGTGGGGTGAGAAAGAGTTGGAAGAGCAAAAAATGGTAACAGATTTCATTCATTCAACTTTGTTAGATACAGCGATGGATGTTCAACTTTCAGAACGTCAAGAATTTGTTGCTGGTCCTGTGAAACATTTGGTGAATTATTTTCAATTTAAGATTGATTCAACAAATCAATGGAATTTGATTAAAGCTTTGCATCCAACGCCAGCAGTTAGTGGGTTGCCGCGTGATAAGGCATTGAAATGCATTTATAATTTTGAACCACACGACCGTAAATTTTATGCAGGAATGATTGGTGAAGTGTCAAAGAATAAAACTCATTTATTTGTTAATCTACGCTGTGCTGAGAAGGTGAACGATGGGCTTTTTTTGTATGTTGGAGGAGGTTTAACCCAACAATCAGTAGCAAAAGATGAGTGGCTTGAAACCGAACGAAAAGCACAAACAATACTTCGATTTATAAAATAAACTAATTGAATTGTTGGTAAATCTTGTAGTTTTTATTTAGATCAAGATAAATCAGTATTCCTTGTAACTTGTTTTTTTGCATATACTTTATCGCCTCTTGCTGATCGAGAAGGAGTAACACCGTTGCATAAGCATCTGCTAAAGCTGCATTTTTATGGATGACAGTTGCTGAAAGTACAGCCGTTTCGATAGGATATCCTGTTTTTGGAGATACAATGTGACCATATATCTTTCCATTTCTTTCCTGATAGTTTCTGTAATTTCCGCTAGTGGCAATACCACAATCACTAATTGAAAGTGTAGAGATCGCCTCACGTTCTTCTAATTCATCTGGAACATCTATTCCGATTTGCCATTTTTTTCCAGAACGATTTTTCCCTTTTAAGCGAATTTCACCACCAATTTCTATATAATAGTTTTGATGACCACGTTTTTCAATAAAATCTGCTAATACATCAACAGAATAGCCTTGTGCAATGGCGTTGAAATCCAATTTGAATCTGGAATCATTTTTTTGAAAATGGACGCTATTTTCGTTGAATTGGACTGAATAAAATTTGCCAGGTTCAAAAGAAGTGAATTGCAAGACTGAATCGATTACTTGTTGCTCTGGAAAGGATTCTATTTTCTTATAGAAACCCCATGCATTGATCAAATTGTAAACAGATGGATCAAACAAACCAGTTGTGTTATTATAAACCGATAACGATAGTTCGTAGCATGTTTTGAAGAATTGATGTTTGTCTTCAAAAGTATATCCATTGGTTGATTCATTTAACTGAGAAATCTTCGATTCTGGAATATAAGTTGATAATATCGTATCGAAATCTGCCAATAAAGTTGTTACCTCTGATTGATCAAAATTCAATTTGTCCTCAGCTACAATTATCGTATAGGTCGTGCCTTGTGTTTGGCCATGTAATTCGAAACCGACTTCTTGGTTGCTATTACACGAATAGAATAGTAGAATAAGACTAATAATGACGCTGTAATTTCGCATCTTGTGTTTCTTTCTGCCAAACATATTCTGTTATCGGTTTCCCATTTTTTGTGTACGTTGTAGCGTGACTTGTTTGTGTTCTGATATATTCTGAACCACGACCATTGATTACCACAATTCGACGTGTAACAATTGCAGATAAAATTCCCACATTGTCTTTTCGTTGGAAAATTTCTTGAGAAACACCTTCTGGATACTTTTCACCCAATGCATTTGGAACATTGTTTGTATCAACAGGTTTAACTTCAATTTTATTAAGATCTTTTTTAGTGTCTAAGATGGCTTGTTTTTTCTCATTTTCCATTGCAAGACTACCAGTCGACAATACTTTCGAAGTTTCTTTTACTTGCTCTCCTTTGTTCTTTAAACGCTCTTGTTCTAGTAACTCTCTTTCACGAGTAGCATCTTTTTTGACTTCCATTTCTTTTTGAGTATTCAATCGCTCTTGATCGTCGCTTAAGTTTAAGTCAGCTGATGCTTTGTAAGTTGAACTTTCAATAGATTTAACTGTTTCAACTTTGTCTTTGTGAGCAAGCGTAGCTGCCTCATTTTGTTTTTCATTTCGAGCATCCTGCGCTTCAATCAAAATTTTGGTATCGTTATTTTTTATCTTGTTTAACTGTTCTTTTTTCTCATGATTTAAGACTAACTCATTTGAAGTTGTTTTTAATTTTTCAACACTTTCAATTCGCTTAGCATCTTGTTTACTTTCATCCTCAGAAACTTTTTCAGCAATTGAAGTAACACCTTCTTTGATGTTTAGAAGCTCATTGTGTTTATTCAAAGCTTCAGCAGTATTGCGTTCTTGAATTCCTTTATCAATTACAGTCAATTGAGAGTTGTATTCCATTTGTTCTTTCTCACTTGTTTTGGCTTTAACAGCTTGAGTTGTGTAAATGGTTTCAACTTCTTGTTTATGATTTACAGCTTCGTTATATTTAGTTATATCTTTAGTTGTAATGATGTTTTCAGCTTCTTTCCTCTTTTCATCAACTGTTTTTGAAATTAAGATTTGCTCATCAAGACTCTTTGTTTGATCAGCTTCGACTTTTTTACTTACTTCAGTAATTTCGTTATCAACATCTCTGTTCTCACCATGCTTTGCATTAGATTTTGATGTAGTGATATCAATTTCTTTGTTGCGCACTAAATCAACATCTGCATGATTTTCGATTTGCTTTGCTACACCGATATTGAAGTCGATACGAGTTTTGTCAATTTGATTTTCGATGACATCTCTAGTTTGGTAGTTTGATTGAATTTCAATAGCAGTGTTTTGTTGGTAGCTGATTGCTGCTTGGTGGTCGACTACATGGACTTTCGAAGCAATTTCCAACTTATTCAAGGCATTGTCTCTATCGTCACTCAACAACTTTGTATATAGATTGTAAATATTGTTGACAGTAGCCATTTGTTCTGCTTTTTTGTTTGCATTTTTTTCAGCATCTGCAATGATGGCATTTGTTTCAATCTCTTTAATCTTTGTTCTCTTTGCATCTTTACGTTGCAATTCTGCTTTTTGTAGTGCAACCTCTCCATCTAGTAGTGAACCGTCAAATGGTTCTCCAAGTGGTTCAAGGTCATCACTTGCCTCAGCAACAGGATTTAATATAGCATTAATTTCCTCAATCTTTTTCTTTGGATATGCATCGTTTGGACGTAAGTTATTCGCTTTTTGATAACTTTCCAAAGCTTGTTCATATGCCATACTATTGAAGTACGAATCAGCAGTTGCAATGATATTTTGATATGCTTGATTAGCACGAGCAAGGTTTTCTAATCGAATTAACTTCTCAGCTTCATCAATTTGCTTTTTCGAATAAGGGTGACCAGGTTTTGTTTGAAGTGCTTGTTTGTATAATTCAATTGCTTCGGGATAATTTTTTGTGTTGAATTGATCATCCGCTTTTTGAATTAACTTGTTGAAAGCAATCTCATTTTCTGTTTTCAATTTTGCTTGTTGTTCCTTCTGAGCTAAGATTTTTTCTACCTCTGCAATTTTTTGTAAGGTCGAAGCATCGTTTGGTTTGTAATTCAATGCATTCTTAAAGTTATTAAGAGCCAATTCAAATTCTTGACTACTCATGTTTTGAGTCCCTGCATTGAAGTAGATTGTATAGGATTTTTCTTTGTCGCTTGCTGAAGCTTGTTCTTCAATCAACTTACGTAATTTTTCAATTCGAACTGTAGGTTCAGGATTGGCTGGTTTTATAGCTTTTGCTTTTTCATATGTACTAATTGCAACTGAATAATTTTTTTCATTTGCTTCTTTTTCTCCTTTGTTCATCAACTCCGCAAACTGTTGATTTTCCTTTTCTATTTCTTCTATTTTAGTCAATAGAATAGGAGGACGACTATCATCTGGTCGCAATGATTTTGCTGTATTGACATATTCTCTTGCCTTTTTTAAATCTTGTTCAGCTATCTTGGTGTTGATTGCTGTGATGATTTTTTCGAAAGCAACATCTTGTTCCAATTTGTTTTGCTGTTCAGCTAACAATTCAGCATTTTTAGCTTTGATCACAGGTAACTGCTCCATCGGTTTTAAAGCCAATGCTTCGTTGTATTTTTTTATTGCAGCAGAGTAGTTTTGGTTTTCAACTAGTTCATCACCTTGTGCGATTAAGTCATTGTATTTTTGATCTGTTGCTGATAATGCTTTAAGCTGTGCAATTTTGGAGCTCAGCTCAGCGATTTTTGTTTTTGGAAGCTGTTCATTTGGTTTTAACGTAGATGCTTTCGTATAGTACTCTAATGCTTTTTCATATTGATTAATCAACTCCGCTTCAGAAGCATTCAGCATAGCTGTGCTATAATCTTGTTCCAATTTTTTTGCTTGGAGTTCAGCGTTGATTTTATCGTTTACTTCAGCTAACTTTTTCGTTACTTCAGTGTCAGATTTGATTGCTAAAGCCTGTTCTAATGTACTTTTTGCGCTATTCCAATTTCCAGCATTTGCTTCAGAGAATCCTTGAGTTTTTAAGCGTTGGAACTCAGCTTCATTTTGCTCAGATGCTTTTTCTTTTGCTATTTCTGCTTGTATTAAAGCCAGTTGATTATTTGCAGTAACATTGTTTGCGTCTTTTTGTAGTACATCTTGATAAATCGAGCTTGCTGTTGACCAATCTCTTTTATTGAATGCCTCTAATCCTTTTGCAAGTAGCGCTTCGATTGCAGCATTACGCTCTTTGGCAGCAGCATTTATTGCATTGATTTCATCTATTTTTGAACGGATTTCGGCATCGTCTTTAATTTTTAGAGCCTTTTCGAAATGGTTGATGGCAGCAGTATAATCTTGTTTTGAAGCAGCTTGCATCCCATCAACTTTTAGCTGATTAAATTCAGCTTCTTTTGCTTTTTCACCTGCAAGTTGACTCTCAATATTTTCAATCGCATTAATCTTTGATTGTGCCTCACTATTTGCGGCATCTAATCCTAAAACTTGTTGATATTTATTTTTTGCTTCGGAATAATTTTTGGCCTCAAATGCAGTTGCTCCTTCAGCAAGTAGCACATTAATTCTCGTTTGTGTTTCTGCTTTGCTTTGCTCAGCAAGCAATCTTGTGTTTATCTTGTCTATTTCCTGTTGTGGATAGACTTCACTTGGTTTAAGTCCCTTAGCATCGGTGTATTTAGAAATAGCCTCGTTCAATTTGTTAGCATCTCTTAATCCATCTGCTTCTTTGATTAACGCGGTATATTTTTTTTCTAATTCAGCCAATTGGTTTGTTTCTCCAATTTTTTGATTTGTAGCATCAATTTTTGATTGTACTTCCGGTGTTTGCTTTATTGCATGTGCTTCGTTATATGAACTTAAGGCTTCTTGCCAATTGGATGCATTGAATGCAGCATCACCTTTTGAAACTAATTCGTTGAATTTAGTTTCTTTAGCGGCTAATGATTTTTGCTCCTCAAGTTTTTTTGCAATGTCAGCCAAGTATTTTTTTGCAATAGCATGAGATGCATCAAGTGTCAGCACTTGTTTGAATTTATCCTCCGAACCAGTATAATCTGCTGAATTAAACAATTGTTCTCCTTGAACAACTAGTTGATTGATTTGATTTTGTTTTTCAGCTTCTCCTGCTAGTTTTGCCAATTCAGCTTGAATATCTGCCAATCTTTTTGTTGCAGTTGCATTGGTGTTATCAAGTCCAAGTACTTGTTCAAACTTTCCTTTTGCCTGATCAAAATCTTTTGCATTAAATGCATTTTCACCTTCAGCTAACAAATTGTTGATTTGCTTTGTTTTTTCCTCCGTTGCTTGTTGGTCAGCCAAAATTTGATTGATTGCATCAATTTCTTGTTGTGGTTGCGTTTCAGTTGGCTTTAATGATTTTGCTTTTTCGAATTGTGCTATTGCTTCAGTATATTTTTTTGCATTTTTTAGGCTAGTTCCTTCTGCAATTGCTTTTTGATAGTTTGCTTCTGTTTCTTTTTCAGCTGCATTTTGAGCAATTTTAGCTTGAACGTCAGTGATTTTTTGTTTTACACCTTCGTCGTCTTTGAATGACAACGCATTTTTGTAGAAACCAAGAGCTTTATCCCAAGCTTGATTTCCATATTCTGCATCACCTTTAGCAACATTTTCATTGAATTTAGCCTCTTTGTCAGCATTCTCTTTTGCTTGTGCCAACAATTTATCTATTTCAGCAATCTTTGTCTTTGCTGTTGCATTTTGAGCGTCTAATCCTAATACTTCTTGAAATTTTAGTTTTGCTGGTTCCAATTGGACGCCATCCATTACTCCTCCTTCCATCAAGGCAATACCTTCACTGATGAGCTTCTCAATTTTTTCTTGTTTTTCTGCAGCAGATTGTTGCTCAGCAATGATTTTCTTAATTTCTGAAATTTTTGTCAATGTGGGTTGATCTGTCGGTTTGATTGCAGAAGCTTCTTCATAATTTGTTAAAGCTGTAGCGTAATCTTTAGCTGTCAATGCTTTTGCTCCATCTGCAACCAACTTTGCAAATTTTTCTTCTAATTGTTTAGCGTTTTCAAGTTCGTCTAATGCTTTTTGAGCAGCGTCAATTTTTATTTGGACACTAGGATCATCTTTTAAAGCAATTGCTTCTTTGTATTTGGCTATAGCATCGGCATATTTTTTTGCTGTGTTTGCATCATCACCTTGTTTTACTAATCCATTGAATTTATCATTTAGCTCTTTATTTTTTGCTTCATCAGCTATGATTTGTTCAATTTGGGAAATCTTAGGTGGAGCAATAGCATTGTCTTTGTCAAGTGTAATAACTTCTTTGAATTTCGCTAATGCAACATCATATGTTTTTGCGGATAGAGCATCGTCTCCTTCCTTCAATAGTTTAGCGATTTTCTCTTGTTTTTCTTCTTCTGCTTTGATTTCAGCTAATTTCTTGTTGACAATATCTAGTTGTCCTTTTACGTATGTTGAAGCAGATTCAATCTTTAGAGCCTCTTCAAATGCAGTTTTGGCTTCCTCCCATTTTTCTTCTTTAACAAACTGTTCCCCTTGAGATACAAAATCATCATATTTTTGTTTTAAAGCAGCAGCATTTTTTTCTGCTTCAATTTTATCTTCAAGTTCTTTTAATTTTGATTTAGGGTATTCCTCATTTGGTTTCAACTTGGAAGCTTCGGCATAGTTATCTCGAGCAGATTGGAAACTTTTCTGCTTATACATGATATCAGCTGCTTCAATTAATTTCTTATACTTTTCATCCGTTTCTTTTTCCTTGATGAGTTTATTGATTTTCGCAATTTCATCACGAGGATATTGTTCTTCTTTGATGTCTAGTGCTTCGTAATATTTTTCTTTTGCTTTGGCATAATCTCCTGCATTTCTTAAATTATCAGCAGCTTTGATTAAATTGATATATGCAGCGTTTTCTTGTTCATAAGCTAAGCTTTCTTGCTTTTGCTTTTGAAGAATCATATCAATCTCATTGATACGATTAATCGGATGTTGTTCTTTGGGCTTGATTGCGTTTGCTTCTTCGTATTTTGTTAGCGCCAATTGGTAGTTTTTTTCATTGTAAGCTTTGTCAGCTGCTTTTACAATGTCATTGTATGAAGCATCATTACTTTGACTTTCACGTAATATTTTCTCAATTTTGGCAGCCATGATGTTTTTATCTTTTTCATCCATGACCAAAATACCTTGCTGATTCCAGTTAAACTTACCTACTGGCTGTGTGTTTAGAAATGAAAAATCAGCACCGGGTTTTGTAGCAAACAAATCAATATCCAAAGATTCAATTGGTTTAAATTCTCCTGCAGGAATATCTTCTAAATTGATCCCCTGTAAATTGATGTATATTTTTTTGCTAACAAATCCGCTTTTCGAGAAAACAATATCAAATGGTTTGTTATAATCGATTTTACCTTTTACCATGTATTTTCCATTGGAGGCGGAAGTACCAGAAGCCATCGTTTGCCCATTCTGAACAATAGCAACTGTTACACCAGCTTCTTTCTTGGAAACATCTTGATTGTTAATGACTCCTTCAAAGCGTACATCAAGCGTTTGTGTAAAACCCAATATGGGTATAAACACGAGTAGAAAAAGGAAAAATTGCTTCATATTTGTTTCTTAAACATACTAACTGTACAACTAATAACAGTTTTGGTTTAATTTAGTTTTAAAATTAATACAAATATTAAAAAAAATCTCCGAATTGGGAGTCTTGGAATGATGTTAAACATTACTCAATTAAGTTTTTGGGAACGAAAGGAATATTTTGAAAATATTGACTTCCTCGTGATTGGTGGGGGGATTGTTGGTTGTTCAACGGCTTTTCACTTGAAGCAAAAATACAAAGATGCTAAAATCGTCATTTTAGAAAAAGGGTATTTGCCTTGTGGTGCGAGTACAAAAAATGCTGGTTTTGCAAGTTTTGGTGGTCCTTTTGAATTGTATGAAGATTTGACAAAACATGATGCAGTATTAGTTTGGGATACTGTCCAAGCGCGTTATGAAGGTTTGTTGAAGTTACGTGAATTGTTAGGGGATAAAGCAATCGATTTTCAGCAAAATGGGGGATGGGATTTGGTTACAGAAAATGTGTCAAATGATGCAGATAAAATAAGGGAAAATCTTTCATCGATGAATGTTGAAATGCAACGAATTACAGGTTGTAAAGAGGTTTTTGTTGAAGATGCTACTTGTCCTGACCGCTTTGGTTTTAACAAGGTTCATTCAGCATTTAAGATTCAACTAGAAGGACAAGTAGATACTGGAAAATTGATGAAAGCTTATCATGAATTAGTCATTCAAAGTGGTGTTGTGTCAATTTTTGGAATAGACGTACAACACATTGATCAGACTTCGCAATGTGTGGTGACAAATATTGGTGAGATTCAGGCGAGTAATGTTTTAGTTACGGTGAATGGTTTTGCAGGTCAATTATTGTCGGATCTTGATGTAGCACCAGCTAGAGCTCAGGTTGTTGTGACTAGTCCAATCAAAAATTTGAAAGTTAAAGGAACATTTCATTACGATTACGGATATTATTTTTTCAGAAATTTCGAGAACAGAATTTTATTGGGTGGCGGTCGAAACTTAGATTTTGAAGGAGAACGAACGACAGAATTTGGGACAACTGATTTGATTCAAACGAGTTTGAAAAAAATGCTAGATGAATTGATTTTACCATCGGTAGATTATCAGATTGAATATTCGTGGAGTGGAATCATGGGGATGGGAAATGCCAAAAATCCGATTATCAAGAAGGTTAATGACAACCTTGGTGTGGGAGTGAGATTAGGTGGGATAGGAGTAGCTTTGGGCACGAACGTTGGAAGAAAACTAGCTGATTTGTTTTAACCATACCAGCTAGTTTCTTTCCATTACTTTAATGTGATTTCGTAACCTGTGTGTTTGCGAATATTGATAACTGAACCATCTTCAAATATCAGGTATTGACCTTTGATTCCAGTTAGCTTTCCTTGAATTTCAGCTGTTTTATCAAACGAAAGACTTTTAATTTTTGTAGGAAATTGAATAACCGGATAATTTAGTTCAATAATCTCGTCATTTTCCGAATAAAAATCTGTGATATCTCTTGGAAGTTGTTCAAGTAAACTCCATTTTGTTTCTTCCAGATCTATCGATAAATCGATGTCATTCTTTAGCATTCTCTGCCAATTTGTTTTATCGGTAAAGAAGTTTTTGAGAGCAACTTCAATTCTTCCTGCCTCATAACGATTGGGTGTTTCTGCAACACGTATTGCAGCTGTAGCCCCTTGGTCTATCCAACGAGTTGGAATTTGTGTGTTGCGTGTTACTCCAACTTTTACAGTATCCGAAGCAGCGAGGTAAACAACATGTGGTTGATTGTGATTTCGTTCTTCCCATTCAATATCGCGACCTTCACCTAAGTGAGCCTTACATAATTCGGGTCTCAATATGCATTCAGAAGCTTCTGGTGCAGATTGGAAGCAGTTGAAACACATCCCATCTTGGAACGTTTTTTTGATTTTTTTGCCACAACAAGAACAAAAAATATTTCCAGAATGTGTCAATGTTATTACCTGACCAATGAAGTTATTTATCTTAACTTCTTGCTCTTCTAAGGTAAGACTGTACTGAATAGGATTATCCAGCACCACTTTCATTTTTTGTAAAATTCCCGTCACCATTATTCAGGTAAAATGTTCATTTTATCTGCAAAGTGGTAGCAATAATCTCTCAAATCTTCACAGATATTTTTTTCACCTGTTGCTCTTTCAAACGTATCAGCCATTGTCAACAATGTTTGATGAAAGAATTGCTTCATTTCTTCAACTGACATATCTTTTGTCCAAAGATCAATTTTCATTGTGTTGTTTTCCTTCGGATCCCAAAGAGAAAGCATCATTGCTTTTGCATCTGTATTTTCAATTGCTCCATCAGTAGCACTCCATTTGATTCCTAATGGCAAGTTGTTTTCGTTCAACCCGATGTTTAACTTAATTTCTGATGTTCTTACAATTTTATCTTCTGTAGCCATAATTTCTTTATTTCGGTTCGTATTTTTGAAGTATTTGATTATATGGAGTTTTAAGCAATTCTTCAAACGAGATTTTCGTCTTCTCCATGTAATTTTTAACAATTTTCCATCCAAGGAATTGTCCAAGTCTATCTGGACCTTTTTCAGGTAATCCAGCAGTAAATGGGCCTTCTTTCAATAAGTTTGTAGAAACACGTTCATCGTTTTTGAAGAGTAATTTTTCATCAACTAAGTATTTCCAAAAACTGAATTCATTGTCATTAGCCCATTTAAAATCATCTTCAGAATACCTTACAATAATGTTTTTGGGACTTTTAGGAAGCGATGCTTCAGTTAAATAAAGCGCCTTACCGTGTGCGATAATTTGTTCAGCGATGTTTCCGGTAACATCTTCAACGATATGCGTCAATATCCAAGATAAAACTGCATCTCGTTCTAAATATCGGCGATCAAATCCAATTTTTATCCAGTCGTAAAATGGCTCAGGAGGAAGTTGTTTTATTGTTTTTGAATCTTTTCCTAAGTACTGATCCAATCCAATTCCAATTTCTTTTTCAGTACAAAAAGCACTGCTATTGAATAAGGAATTTTGGAAAACAATTTGATTGGGCATTTTGGCCTCAGGCAAATGCGTCTTGAGGTATCTAAAAGCTATTATTAGATTGTTCTTGTAGGGCTGAAGATTAGAAAAACTTGTTGCAATTTCATTTTCCAATTGTTGAATCGCTTGATCGGCACGATATTGCTTGATACTATTAACGAAAGTTGTGTCGTGCACGCGACCAATTTGCATGCAATACCCAATTTGGTAATCAAAAATTTCGTTGATAGATAGATTTAAATCTTTGCGCAATTCAACCAATTTCGTTTCATCTGTATAATAAAGCAACGAGTCTAGATGTGTAAACTTGATATCAACTTGAGTTTGATCAATAGAAACATCAAGTGGGTCGTGTTTACAAGCTGTAAGTGAACAGAGAATTACCCAGAAGACTAATTTTTTCTTGAATTGCATTATTTTATTTATTTTCGCCACAAAATTAGTTAATTTGCATGTAATATTCATCTGAATATTGTTATAATAACAACTAAAATTCTAAAAATGAAAAAGATTTTATTTTCCTTGATTTTACTCGGGATTTCTCAACTTTCTTTCGCTCAGGAAGCGGCTAATAAAAAATTCCAAGGAGGAATTGTTGTAGGTGCTGGTATGAATTTCCAAAATATGGGTACAAAATATGTTGCTAAAGACGGTATAGGTAGCGACTTGTTGATTGGAGGTAACATGAATATTATGTTCACTGAGACAGTTGGATTAACGACAGGGGTAGAGTTTGATTTTTCTACTTCAAAGTACAAACCAGGATCTCATCCGTTGTACTATTATTATGATGATACAAAAATCATTGGAATAAAAGATTATGACAAAGATCCATCTTCTGTATCTCATATTTACACGTTGAGTGAACGCAAACAAAGATCAACTTATTTGACAGTTCCAACAATGTTGATTTTTAGAACAAAGTTTATTGGTTATTTTAGATATTTTGGAAAATTTGGAATGAGACATAGTTTCTTGTTGGGACAAAAATCTCAAGATGAAGGAAAAACGTTGGATTTGCACAATGCTTCAGTAGGATTAGTGGATGCTGAAAATAAAAATATGAAGGGAAGAAACGAAATGGTATTCTATAAAGGGTCAGTTGGTATTTCAGGTGGTGCTGAATGGAATTTTTCAGGTAGCACAACATTGATGGCTGAAATTGGTTATTATTATGGTATTACACCATTGTACTACAAGCGTGATAATGCCTACTTGTTTACAGTGGAAAATGACGCTAATGGTATTCCTACTAGAAAAGCTGTTTCAAACAAAGCAACTCAAGGACAGTTGCAATTGAAAGTTTCAATTTTATTCTAAATCCATAGCACTTGAAAGCAAAAGAGGTTT
>DATGOZ010000293.1:0-2034 GCA_035305395.1 Taishania sp.
GAACTTGCAGGGATAATAAGTAGAAAATTTCCATCAGCCATTGTCACATCATCAACTGGAATGGCATTATTTCGGTCTTCGTCATTGTAGATAACAATTACGGTTCCTACTGGGATACATTCCCAAAAAGCAATATTAGCAAAACGCATTGCTCCAGCAGCGATACCTTGACCGGATCCATTTTTGAAGTATCCATTGTTGTCATCGAATACCATGTTACGCATGTCCAAACAAGATTGAGTACACGATGGAGTGCCTGCAACTACAAATTCGACATATTCTTTGCTTGAACCAGAAGGACCTTGAGATACTTCGTTGATGACTAACATCTGTGAAAAAGATGTAGAGAAACTAACCGTAATTAGTATAATGGCAACCGCCAATGACCTCATGTTGTTGTGACCTATTAATTATTAAATTATATTGGTTTCGGTAAAAGTTTAGCTTACTTTACTTCAAGGAGATCAATATAATTTTCTGCAAAGATATGACGTTAAATTTTACAAAATGTAGCTTTAAGGTTAAGAAAAAATTAAAAAAAGCTAAATCATAATTATTTATATAAAAACAAAGGGGACAGATAGCTGCCCCCTTTGTTTGGAAATCAAATTATATAGATTAATTTTTCCATTTGTTCCTTTGTAGTAATCAAAGTTACCAATAGCAATAATAGAGTTGTCTGGCATGATAATAAAATCATTGACAGTATTAACATAATTCATACTCGCACCAGTCAACGTTAAGAAACCTGAATTTCTTCCTGATCCAAATGTATTGTCTCTTGTGAAATCAGAATTTAGTCTTGCAAAATTTTCAGAACAATTACCAATATCTGTACCTGCAATAGCGCTTGTAAGTTCTTTGAATTTTCCTGCAATGTAGATTCTTCCTTGACTGTCCGTTTTAACCTTTGAAATGTTAAATCCATTACCATTTTTAGAAATACCAAGTGAACTATTGAATGTTCCATCTTCGTTTAGGATAACTGCAAAATAGTTAAATGACGTTGGTACAAAATTCCCCACAACAAAAATTTTACCATCAGGAAGTATTTCGAAGTCATTTACTGTATTTACAATGTGATTTGTACTTGCTGTAAATGATAAATCGATGGTTCCGTCTGCATTGTATCTGTTAAGCCATCTCGATGTAGCAGGCATGCCGCTTATATTACCAAAATTTGTTATTGCTAAAATTTTACCTGCATGCGATCCACTTTCAATTCTTTCAGTCTTGATTATGCCATCATTAATTTCACCACCACTGTAAATAGGTAAAGTGGCACTTACATTTCCGTTATCATCTAATTTAGCAAAGAATCGTGCTCTATCAGAATTGTTTGAATGGAATTTTCCTGATACAATTTGTTCTGTATTACTGTATGCATTGATATGTTTTGCTGTTGGAGAAAATACTGCATTTGTAAAACCATCAGCTCTAATGAAATTCTGATCTTCTTCAAGATTTTCATTGAATTTAACAAAATGGTTATTAGTTTTTCCAATAGTTGCATCGCTATAAGTTACAGCGAGTATAGTTGTGTCGTTTGGTATTGCAATGCAGCGTACACTTGTTGTGTCATTCCAATTTTGTTTAAAATTTGTTGTGGCATTTTCGTAAATTGGAACAATTTCACCATCCAATGTAATCTTTGTTAGATTTTTGTTGTTAGGATAGAGAACACCAGGATTATAAACTACATTTTCTTTAAAACGCCCAGCGATCATTAAATTGTTATCACTTGTTTTAGCAATATCGAAAATAGCAAGTCCCAAACCATTCAAGTTTCCATTGTTGAAGTCTTGCTTAAAAAATGAAGATGGAGAAGTAAACTCTTCCATTGAACCATCATCATTAAGGCGCACTAATAATTTTCTAGTGATGTTTGTACCTCTGTAATTATTAATATGTTCTCTTAGATGAGTGTGTGCTATATAAACCTTATTATCAAACTCGAAAAGTTTGAAGTTAAAGTTGTTGTTTGTATAACCTAAAAAGCTTGATGTTGAACTATCATAATTAAATGAATGATCT
>DATGOZ010000294.1:0-3563 GCA_035305395.1 Taishania sp.
TACTTACACTTTAAACGATGAAATTTAATAGACTAGCATTAGAACTCCAAAGAGGTTTATGGGCAATTAATCCTGATGCGTTAAGCATTTTTGGTCCATTAGCATATAATATTGTGAATGGGAAAAATGAGATTGTAGAAAATCTTAAGCCACATTCTTGTTTATCGTATTACGACAATAGCTTGAATAAGATTAAAGCAGATGAAGATGGTTTCGTAAATGTACCTGAAGGTAGTATTGCGGTGGTTGAAATGGTTGGTGTTTTAATCAAATATGGTGATTGGTGTACATATGGTGCAGATGATATTGTTTTAGCTTTAGAAATTGCGGACAATCATCCAAACGTAATTGGCACCATATTAAAAATAGATGGCCCCGGTGGAAGTGTTTCTTCAATCGGTCCGTTTGTAGAATTTGGAAAGAATAAGAAGAAACCAGTTGTGGGTTTATACGATCAAGCATGTTCTGCGCATTTGTGGGCAATGTTAGCCGTTTGCGATCACGTGATGGCGGACAATAATATTTCTTCTCAGATAGGATCTATTGGCGTGGTATTATCATGGGTAGATAATAAAAAATACTTGGAGGATTTAGGTTATGAATTTCATGAGGTTTATCCTGAAGAATCAAAACATAAAAATGAAGCTGCACGATTAGCAATGGAAGGGAAGTACGATATGATAAAACAAGAGATGCTTTCTCCAATGGCTATAAAATTTCAAAATTTTGTCAAATCTAAACGTCCAAATTTAAAGACAAATGTTACTGGTGTACTTACAGGTAAAACTTTTGGAGCAGATGAAGCTTTGGATTTAGGATTTATTGATTCCATTGGAAGTATGAAATCAGCTAGAGAAATGATCACCATATTATCAGAATTAAACACTATTAATAATTAAACTCAATTACTTTACTATGAAATGGAAGTTTTTAGCTAGAACAGCAGGATTAATAACTGCTTTTTTAGGAATCAAAGAAATTCCCGTAAATGCAGATAAAAAATCAACAGATTTTACAGCTGCTCAAAAACAGGAATTAGAAACAAAATTCGGTGCAGAAAAAGCGCAACAACTTATCGAAGCATTCGATAAAGAGTTGAAAGCAATGGAAGAAGAAACTACTGATTTAAGCACTATTGATGCAGAAATTCGTCAGTTATTAGCTTCTGCGCAAGATGCAGACGAAACGGAAGAGGAGGAGGATTCAGACGAAGAGGAAGATGATGAACAGGAAGAAGAATCATCTGATAATGCACCTAGTGCTACATCTTCAATTATTGGAAATATTGGAGCATTAACCAAATTAGTTGCAAAACAAAAAGCAACAATTGATGCACTAATTGCTGCCCCAGAAGATGATGTAACCCCAAAACAATCTAAAGCAATGAATAGAAGTTCATTATTGGCACATTCGGCCACGCACTTATTTGCATCAAACAAGAATTGGGATGCATTTGAAAAACGTCCTTGGAATCAACGTTTACGTGATGCTTCAGGGAAAGCTACAGATTTTAAATCTGATGCGAACATTCCATTACTTCAAGAAGATATGGAACATTTCGTTCGCGAAAATCCAACGGTTTTAAATTCCTTATTTAACGATCATTTCCAATTACCAAAAGAATGGGATCGTAGAACTGGAGTATTAGATCGTGTAGCTGATGGTTACATTATTCCTGCTGAAATTGTTCAAGGACGTTCGAAAGGTTGGAATCCTAAAAACAAATTCGGAATTACAGCTGAAGAAGGTCAAGTGTTCCGTAAGAAAATCGATGTTGAATTTTCAGGATATGAATTGCAACAAATCGAAAACACTTGGATTAATTCTTACAATAATGTAGGTTCTCATCCTTACAAAATGTCATTTGTTTATTTCTTATTATCAGAATTGGTAAAACGCCAAATGGCTGATGATAGAAAAGCAATGATTAATGGGGTGTATGTAAAAACTCCTGAAGGTGATGGATACACAGGTGCTGCAATCAACTCACAAAACGGATTAATGTATTTATTTCACCAATTCCGTGATGTAAAGAGAAAATATCGTGCTTTCGATATCGGTTTACCAACGAAAGAAAACATTGTTGATTATATTAAAACAATGATTGAATTGATTCCTGAAGAAGAAAGACATACGGCAGGAATGGAAATTGGTTTACCTTATGAGAAATTACAATGGTATCGTGAGCGTGCAGGCTTATTGTATCAACATTTAGCTTCAACAGATGAAGGAAAATTAATGTATACGAAAAATCATCCGATTGATTATCCAAACTTTATTTTCCAACCGTTAATTGATCACACAAAATCAGATTTTATTTACATCACGCAATCTAACAATATCCAAATTATGGATTATGATGTGAACGAAAAAGGAAAGTTCACTATCGAACATTTAAAACGTGATACTTACATCTTTGCTGATTACCGTTTAGGTATTCGTATCAAATTTGTAGGAATGAAATTAGCTGAAGGAGATCCTCGTGAATTTGAAGTGCAAAAAGTATGGTCTAACAATGCGCCTATTTTATCAGAAGATATCAAAGCACCTGTTTTTGACGATACTACAGGAATCATCAAATTGACATATAACAATGTGAAAATTGATGAAAATTTCAAAACAGATATTACAGCTATCGAAGGAATTGTTCCTGGACAAATTTTGAAAATTCACGGAAACAAAGGTTTATTAGCGGTTAAGAATTTAAAGAAAAACGACAAGTTAAATTTAACTGCGGATTATCCTTTAAACACTGAAGGTTCAATCACTTTGTTAGCTTTAGCAGATGGTACATTTAAAGAATTAACACGTTCTACAACTGCTCCATCTCCAGTAACGGTAGACAATTCTTTTGAGGATGGAATTTTAGATGCTCAAGTAGGTACAGAATTCTATTTTAATGGTAGTGCTTCTGAAACTTTAGAAGAAATCATCAATGGAGTGGAAGGCAAAATAATTAAAGTTTTTGGAACCGACACTACAGATGTTACATTAACTGTTGCTACAGGAAATGCTAAAATTGTGGTAGCAAATAATGCAGTTTTAGCTGCTAAAGCTCACTATATCGAGTTAATCAATGTATCAGGAGTTTGGTACGAAGTTTCACGTTCAATCGCTTAATAATAAATAGCTATGTATATTAAACAATCAGTCAGAAAGCCACAGGGGAACAAATCCCCTGGAGCTCCTGCTCCAAAAGATCCTAATGTAACGATCATTGATATTGATGATATTTTGTTACATCCTGAGAGAGATTCTAAAGGAGTATTAATGGAAGGTTCGTATGTAATGAAACCTAATGCAAATATGGTTCAATTGTACATGACACCTTCTAAAATTAAAGCTTCATTTGAAACTGAAGGTGATGAAGATGCACAATCATTCAAACACAAAGTTGAAGGTGAACATCCGGGTAATGAATTAGAAATTGCTGAATTCGTTCAAAACTGGACAGGCCGTAATTGTATCATTATTTTAGGATCATGTGCGGATAGTTTCAGAAAAGTGTACGGAAGCAAATGTGCGCCCTTGCAATTGAAACCATCATTGCAAGATGATAACGA
>DATGOZ010000295.1:0-8483 GCA_035305395.1 Taishania sp.
TTTTCGGCTGGGAACCACATAGGCCCTTCTCCTGTTACGATCATCATCTGCTCATCCTTTTCCATTCGGAATAAAATTCCTTCATCTTGTTTAAGCAAAGTGTAATAAGCACTCGATTTTAATTCATCTTTAAACACAAGCAATTGAATGTCTCTTGTTGATTTATTTTCAACCACAACCTCTACTCCACTTTGTTTTGATCGCAGGGATTTGAATTGAGACGGAAGTTCTTTATTTGTTACAGATTTATAATTTTTGCAATCAATTTCCGTATCGAGCGTATCACTTTTTAGATATTCGTTCCAATGATTAACAAACTGCTTTACAGCCATGTTAGCATACGCTTTTTGATTTTCGATATCTAACGCATAGCCTTGGTCGTAGTAGTACGACTGATCTGATAACATGGGTTGAGTTTCCGGTTGTATGATTTTAGCCAACGAATCAATTTTCAAACGCTCTTCTTTGGTGAAATAAGTAAACGCTGATTCTGTTTCATCCAACTCTTCAATCGTATCTGCTCCTTTAAATTTTATCAACCAGGTGATCAAACAAATCAACAGCAGGATGACTGATGCAATAACGAGTTGGAATTTTGAACCTTTCTTTTTTGCGTATTGATTGATAACCGCTTTTTTGTACTGACGTTGGAAAACGTGTAATTGTTCAAGGTGTTCTGGATTTAAATGCAACTGAGACAAATGAGATAAAATCCAAATCGCTGTTTTTATCGAACAATTTTTAGAGCGTAAAATTTTGAAACTTTCTTCGGTATAATGTACCAATGAAGGATACGACGTATTGGAGAACAGATTGAATAATGCAACAACTCGTTGATTATAGGCTTTTTTAATCAATTCATCAGCATACTCTTGATTCAGTTTCTTGGCTGTAACCTGCTTACTGACGTCATCTAATTCATTTTTGATTGTATGATAAATCAATTTTTCACAAACGGATCTTTCTGGTTCAACCAACAATTGAATGTAATCCAATTCTTTTGCCGATAAATCACCTTTACAGTGTTCTAAAAGCGTTTGTTTCAAAAAAGGAGAAGCAAACTGTTTGAATTCCGAAAAGAACTCGTGTTTTGCAACAGACAACTCATCTCGAAAAGCAATCTCTGTTCGACCGCTAATCAACAATTCACTCAACCCTTTCCATTGATTCATCCAACCAAAAAACACCTGATTTTTTGGATTAGACAATAAGTTCAAAAGCGATCTAACCTCATGATCAGTTACTACATCAAGAAACAATTGAGATTTTTCAACTGAAAAACCATCTCCAATTTGTTGTTTCAATTGGTCGAGCGAGTAATATTTCATAAGGATTATTTCTTAGATTAAAAACATTTCAAGGCTTTTTGAAGTTCTTTGTCTGCTTTACCAATTACGATCATGTACCCTTCCTCTGTCCAGATTTGTCGCGCAATTTCAGCTTTCAACACACGCTTGATTAAATTCTTACTTGTTTTCAATCCTACTTGGTCGATTTTGATACCATATTCCTTTTCACCAAATTTTAAGAAACGATTCATCAGCTCATCTGTCACTTCGAAAGTGTTATTGAATTCTTGTGCATTTTTCCACTTTTGGTATTTTCCATTCGCAAAATCAAAAGCAAAAGCTTGAAAGGTCATCATATACCTCAATTGCGTTAAATACCAACTATTTCCAACTGTATCTAGCGGTACAAAAACATCGGGCATAATTCCACCTCCACCATATACGATTTTTCCTTTCGGAGTTCTGAATTTTAGTGAGTCAACAAATTTCGTTGTATCAGGCGCATACAATTCACCATTATCATATCGTTCAATTTGATCATGGTAGTAATCTTCAATATTTCCATTGTACGGTTTTTGAATACTTCTACCTGTTGGTGTGTAGTATCTTGCAATTGTCAAACGCAAACTACTTTTGTCGCGCAAAATCATATCTTCTTGCACCAATCCTTTACCAAAGCTTCTTCTACCGACAATAGTCGCGCGGTCATTATCTTGCAATGCTCCAGCCAAAATTTCACTTGCAGAAGCAGAGTTTTCGTTGATCAACACGACAACTTTTGTATCAAGCAAGGTACCTGCACTTGTTGATTTAAATTTGCGTTCTTTGGAGTGTGCTCCTTTTGTTGTAACAATGATTTTATTTGCAGGCAAAAACTCATCTGCAATTGCTGTAGCACTTTGTAAGACTCCACCAGCATTATTACGCAAGTCAAGTACTAGTTTTTTCATTCCTTGCGCTTTCAGTCTTTCTGCGGCATCTTTGAATTCTTTGTCAGTTGTTACAGAAAATTGATCGATTTTTATAAATCCTGTTTCTTTATCAATCATGTAAGCAGCCGAAATTGAATAAATTGGAATGGCACCACGCGTAATTTCTTTTTTGATGATTTTTCCGTCTCTGAGAATATCGACCTTAACCTTCGTTCCTTTTGGTCCCTTTAGTTTTGCCATAACGTCATCATTTTTGATTTTGACATTGGCAATTGGTTTTCCGTCAACTTTTAAGATTTTATCTCCAGATTTCACACCCGCAATTTCAGATGGAGAACCAGCAATTACATTTGTTACACACAACGTATCTCTCAATAAAAAGAAGCGAATTCCAATTCCAGAAAATTCCCCTTTGATTTGTTCATTTGCCAGTTGTAAATCCTTTGCAGAAATATAATTTGAATGTGGATCTAGTTTGTGCAACATATCAGAAATTGTTTGTTCTAACAATTCTTCACGATTGACACTGTCCACATAATTGTTATCAATTATATCTAAAATATCTTGAATCTTTTGATTTGTATTATTGGAATAACCTTGTGTTCCAATTTTTAGATGATTTGGGATATTGGACATTTGTTTTCCAAAGTAGATTCCAACTGCCATTCCCAAGGCTATTAATAATGGAGTCCATATTTTAAGACGATTATTCTCCATCTTCAAATGATTGAATTTGTTCTACGTTAATACCCGCACTTTTTAGGAATTCCACTCCTGAAGTGTCTTTATAGTCCATTGCATACACAACACGTGAAATTCCAGACTGCAAGATCAATTTACTACAATCTTTACATGGAGAAAGTGTCAAATACAACGTAGCATTTTTACATACATTCGTCGATTTTGCGACTTTTAAAATAGCGTTTGCTTCTGCGTGCAACACATACCAATGAGTTTCTCCCGCTTGATTTTCACAGCAATTATCGAAGCCAGATGGAGTTCCGTTGTACCCATCAGAGATAATCATATCGTCTTTCACAATAATCGCCCCTACTTTTTTTCTCTTACAATGTGATAGTTGCGACCAAGTCTTAGCCATTTTTAGATAGGCTAAATCATAACGCAATTGTTTACTTCCTTTTTCCGACATACAGCAAAATTAATCATTTTTTGTGCGAACAAGTACCAAGTTTTAAATAATCATCTTCATTGATGGAAGTTAAGATACATAAAAAACCATTTTGCACAGCTTACTCAATTAGTACACTACTCCAATCATTCGCTCAATAGAATGGCATATTTATTGTTTATCTTGCAATTAATAAAAATTAAGAGCCATGAAAAAGCAATTATACACACAGTCCATATTTGAGTCTCTTGATAGTAGTGAGCACAAACAAACGAAGTATCAACATTCTCAATTTGATGAAGCGTTAAAAGGATTGGGCATATCTAATACCAAGCCTAAAAAAGTAAAGAAAACTAAGAAGCCAGTAGCTCTCGAAGTATAAAATTGACGAGACTTCTATGTTTAGAAGTCTCCTCCACCTCCTCCTTCTGTATCTTTAGGTAATTGTTTTTGAGAGATATCCATCTTACCAAACTTATACGTTAATGTCAAATAAAGACGTCTTGTTTGGAAATCGAAAATGGCATATTGATTCAATGTCGGTTGGTTGATTTTCATCTTGAATCCTTTGATATCAAAAGCATCTGCCAATCTTAAACCAATAACCAATTTTTTATCAAGTAATTGTTTTTGTACTGAAAAGTCCACAAAATTCCACATGTAAATCGTTCCTTGAGCTGTTACACGTGGTGCATTGTAAGTTGCATTCACTTGGAATGTTGCAGTCTTCTTCCAGAAATCAAATGAACCTGTATATTTTGCTCCCCAATAAATACCATTATTATTCCAATCTCCTAATGCACTTGAACTCGTATAATCGATGTAGTTTCCATTGAATGAAATTGTATTTCTCCACCATGTAAACGGTCTAAATTGGTAAATCAATTCCAAACCTATCGTCTGACTGTTGTCCAAGTTTGCCATTGTTACTGCTGAAGTATTGTTATCCATAAACAATTTCACACGTTGAATCACATCTGTCGTATGTCGATAATAAACATTTGCATTGAACGACATTGATTTGAATGTTTGCATGTATCCCAAATCGATTGAGTTAATAAACTCAGGTTTCAAATCGGGATTACCACTTCTCAAGTTGTAAGGATCCGAATAGTTTGTAAACGGATTCAAATCACCGGCACTTGGTCTATTAACTCTACGAGAATAACCTAAACTAATTTCTGACTTCTCTGATGTTGTATAACGAACATGTGCCGAAGGATACAATTGCAAATATTCCTTCGTAAATACCTTATTTTCTGACAACAATCGAGGATCTTGTAAGACATATTCTCCTCTTACTCCGACTTGGTATTTGAATTTACCCAATTCTTGTCCCAAAGTACCATAAACACTATACACATTTTCGTTGTAACGGTAATCGTAGTTTGCTAAAGTATCTCCAACATATTGTTGAAGTAAAATATCATATGAACTTGAATTAGCATTCAATTTTTCATTTCTCAAGATTGCTTTAGCACCAACCTCATAGCGCATTTTCAACTTCGGAATAATTTGTTCAAAGTCTGCTTGAGCAGTAAAAATTCCATTATTTGATTTGGATAATTGTCGTTGATAAACATTGCTTATAGTTGATGGAGATGAGTTCCAAATACGATAAACTTGCTCGAAATCGGAATCTTCATTTCTTTTTGACAAGGATTGATTCACGCTCATGGAAAATTTTCCATTGTTATCTTTTAAGTTGTGATTAAAATAGATATTCATATCTACTCCATCACGAGAATTATTTTCAAATGATTTTCTATTCCATTCATTATAATTTTCGGTTGGGAAAAAATACTGTAAATTATCTTGATCCCCACCTCTTCTGCGATCACTTGTTTGACCATTCACTGAAAATCCGATAGTATTTGCATTGTTCATATACCAATCCAAGCCAACACGTCCCATGTGACCACGTCTGAAGTCTGTTCCTTGACGATTTTGTAAGATCAACATCGCGGAATCAGCAACAGTTGGACGATAGATTGCACTATAATTATTGCGGTACCCTTCCAAGTAATCAAACGCGTAAGAAGCATACGCATTGATTTTATCATTTCTAAAACTCAATGCAGCACTCAACTTGTGGTCGTGAAATGGAAATGCACCAGTTGCTGCCACTTGTCCATTAATACCTCGAAGTTTATTCTTTTTCAATACAATATTGATAATACCAGAAGTTCCGTCTGGGTCGTATTTTGCTGAAGGATTCGTCACAACCTCGATTCGCTCAATTGAACTAGCTGGAATACTACTCAACAAATCACCTCCAGATCCTGTCAAAGAACTTGGTTGACCGTTGATTAAAACAGTAACAGATCCCTCACCCCTTAATGTGATTCGTCCATCTTCATCCAAGGCTATTGAAGGAATATTGTTCAATACTTCATCTGCAGAAGCGCCTCTTGCGGCAACATCCTGATCTACATTGTACACTTTTTTATCAATTCCCGCGCTGAGCACTTCCAATTTTCCTACTACAGTCAATTCCTCAATTTCCTTTATGTTAACTGTTTTCAAGATAACCTTACCTATAGAAAAAACAGGTTGACCAACAATTTTAATACGTTCTACCGTACGTTCTTCATAACCTGAAAATGAAATCTGAACAAAATAATTCCCTTGTTTAACGTCATCAATTAAAAATTTACCTTTTTCATCTGTAAACGCACCACCTTTAACGAGTGAATCTTGACTCGACAAAAGCTTTACTTGAACAAACTCCATCGGTTGTTTGGTAATGCTATCGAATACTTCACCAGAAATTGTCGTTTGACCAAAAGAAACAGAGGCTAAGAATAGAAATAGTAAAGAAATATAGTTTGACATGCGAAAAATCTTCGTTAATATGAATGGCGAATATACAATCTTTATCGTAGTTTGACCTTTCAAATCAAACCTTTTGGTGGAGTTTTAACAATTTAGTAACAGTTTTTAACATCATTTTTTAGCGAATTTGGACATGCTATAAAAATGATTATTTTTAGTGTATGAAATTTTGGAAACTCATAGCATGCTTAATTCTCCTCCTAACTTTTGGGTGTAGTGAGAACGAATCAAATCTGATTAAAGAGCTTAATGGAAATAAAAATAATTTCAAGCATTTTGAAACAGAACGTTATCTTGGGCTCAAATACGAAATTCCAACAGTACTCAAATACCCTTCAACAACGAATATTGTTTTAGACAAAAAACAATCAAAGATCTATGCCTCATCCGATCAAATGGTCCACATTACATTTGAAAAATTCTCTAAAACAAGGGTTTTATTACTTCGAAAAAAAAATACACAAGACAGTAAAACTGATTTAGTTTGGTTGAATGATTATTATGCTAAACTCAGAAGTCAAACTTTTGAAAATTCGGAAATTACCATTGCTACAGACTTGAAATCAAGAACCAACAAAACTGGATACATACAACTAGTCACTGATAGAGGTTCGTACTACAATGCTGATTACGCCATTGCTACCATTGATTTCAACGATAACTTTTATGTTCTTCAACTCATTGCTAGCAAGGAATTATTGCCTTATCTCTACGATGATTTTCTAAAAATTATACAATCAATTCAATAATGAACTACCAGTTTTTCATCGACAAAATTAAACAAGCAAACAGTCGATCTCTTCCAGGAATTGAAGCACATCAAGAGATGACACCCAAAAACCGTCCGTTGAAGCGTCAAGACATTGACAACATCCACGAGTATAGAGAATCTGCTGTTGCGATAGTTTGTTATCCCAAGAATAACGAGATTTATAGTTTGGTCGTTCAACGCCCAACGTACGACGGAATACACGGTGGACAAATTAGCTTCCCTGGTGGGAAAATGGAGCAATTTGATGCAAGTTTCGAAGAAACAGCACGCAGAGAGACATTTGAAGAAATCGGTTGGAGATTAGACGCGAGTGAATTGTTGTTGGAACTCACAGAAATGTACATTCCCGTTAGTCGATTCATTGTTCATCCATACGTATATTTCACCCAAGAACAGCCATTCATTCCAGACGAACGTGAAGTCGATTCAATCATCGAATATCCGTTAGAAATCTTATTAAACCCCGAATCGCGTAAAACAACACATATCAAATTTGCAAATGGAATGACGTTAAAAGACGTACCTTATTTTGCTATCGAAGAAAAAATTGTTTGGGGAGCAACGTCGATTATCTTGAATGAATTGAAACACATATTCATGCGTTAATCATTCATTTTTCAACCATTGTAAAAAAGATGTCATCTTCTCCTTGCTGACAGTAATTTGCTCTGTAAAAGGAAAAGTCAAATTAACAAGATATTTCCGTGTTAGAAAGGTTGTAACATCCTTAACAGCATCACGATTCACAATAAATTGACGATTTGCTCTGTAGAAATGTGTTCCCAAAAAGTTTTCCATCTCATCCAAGCTTTTATTGATCACATAATTGTGTCCCTCAAATGTTCTTACATACACACTCTCGTTGCGAATGTACGCCAAAGCGATTTCACTAATTTTTAAAGGGATAACCTTTTCTCTGTGATGTATCAACAACGTTGATTTGGTATATGGAATGTCACTCAACGCTTGAAGAGCCTCATTATTTTCAATATTCCTTTCTAAAAACGTCTTTTGGAGTGTATAAAACCGTTGAATCGCCTCTACAATACTTTTTTCAGAATATGGTTTGAGGATGTAATCTATTCCGTTTGCTTTGAATGCATCAATAGCATATTCATCGTAAGCTGTACAGAAGATAGTTGGTGTAATAATTTTATTTTTCTTGAAAATTTCAAAACTCAATCCATCACCCAATTGAATGTCGCTAAAAATTAAATCTGCTTCCTCTCCTCCTTTTTGGAAATATTCATTTCCTTCTGAAACACTTGAAATATGGGCAATTATCGAACAATCTGGAACTATTTTCTGTAAAATATCCATCAAATCTTCTGCAATTAATTGCTCATCCTCAATAATTACTATCTTCATTTTCAATCAGTTTTAATCGAACGACAAACTCATCTTCAGTTTGGATAATTTCAATTTCTTCTTGAAATAAAATGCGATAACGCTCTCTCAAATTTGTCAAACCATTACCCGTCGATGATTCAACATTATTTTTCAACTTCAAATTGTTTTTGACATAA
>DATGOZ010000296.1:0-5447 GCA_035305395.1 Taishania sp.
TTGGAATTCCGATACCTAAATTGACAACATCACCTTTATTAAGTTCTTTCAAAGCTCGTTTAGCCATATTCATTCTCGCTTCCGAAACTTTTTTGCTGGACGAAACATTTGCTGAACTTCCTAAATCTTCCAAAGTCAAAGTCGCTTGTACCAAGTAATCTACATAAGAACCTGGCGTGTGTATATGTTCAGGAGCAATTTCACCTACAGGAACAATTTCTTCAACTTCAGCTATCACTAAATCAGCTGCAGTTGCCATGGCACGGTTAAAGTTTTGTTCTGTCATTCGATATTGCAAATTTCCGGCTGTATCGGCTTTCCATGCACGAATAAAAGCAACATTGCCACGAATTCCTGGTATGAATACTTGTTCAACTCCATTGATTACTTTTGTTTCTCTACCTTTTGCCAAAGCAGTTCCAGCTGATGTAGGTGTAAAAAATCCTCCAATTCCAGCACCTCCTGCACGTATAGCCTCGGCCAAAGTCCCTTGTGGCAAAAGTTCATATTCAACAACTCCATCTTGTGCTGCTTTTACTGCTTCTGGATTGGAAGTGAAAAACGAACCAATCATTTTTTTCAATTGACCATTTCTCAATAATCTACCGCCACCTATGCCAGCTTCACCAACATTATTTCCAATGAAAGTAAGTTTTTTAGTATCGGTTTCAGCTAAGGCATGCATCAAATGGACTGGATTTCCTGTCATTCCAAAACCACCTTGCAACAATACGTCTCCGTCCTTCACTAAAGCAACTGCTTCTTCTAAGGAAATTTGAGAAACTATTTTCATAATGTTATATTTTAATTAGTTATAAATTGAATAATTTGCTTTGAAAACTCTTGAGGATTTTCCATATTCGATAAATGCGCTGCATTGAAAGTAATGAGTTGAGCGTTTTTTGCTCTTTCTTGAATAAATTTTCCATCTTCTACAGTTGTCACTTCATCCTTTTCTCCAGCAATGATCAAAAGTGGAATTTCTATTTTATTTAGGTCGTTGGTAAGGTTAGCTCCTCCTACAGCATAACAACAAGCGGTATATCCTTTTAGTGAATTGTTTTTAAAATCATTGAGTATATTTTCAACCTTGTCAGGATTTTTCTCACGGTATTCTGGAGTAAACCAGCGTGAAGCTGTTCCTTCCAAAATACTTTCTAGACCAAATTCACTCACTTGCTTGATACGAGTTTCCCAGCCTTCGATTGTGCCTATTTTTGCAGCAGTATTGGCTATGATTATTTTTTTGAAACGATCGGGGCGATTGATTGCCAACCATTGACCTGTCAAACCTCCAATAGATAATCCGCAGAAATAAACATTTTCCAATTGCAATGTATCCACCAATTCAATCACATCCTCAGCAAGTTCTGCTATGGTCAATTCATCTTGATGAATACTGCTTTTCCCGTGTCCTCTTTTGTCATAACGAAGAATATTGAAACTTCGGCTCAAAACGTCGATATTATCATTCCACATTGAGAGGTTTGTTCCTAAAGAATTGGACAACACCAAAGTTTGGTCATGACCGAAATCTTCGTATTTATAATGACAGTTAAAGTTCTTTAATTGAATATTTTGCATATATTTTATTTTATATTTTCAGATCTTAAAAGAAATTCTTTTTGTCCGATAATAGGTCAGTAACTTAAGTTATGTTGCAATAACTTTAAATAGATTTAAAAGAGAAAGGGATTCAATTTCAGAATTCGAACCCCTGTATTTTCAGGATTAAACTTTTACTGAAGCTCTTTTTCTATTATTTTCTCCTGCTGGAGCTTCCTGTTTTTCTTTTACGACGTGAAAGTCAAATTCAATTTTTGCATGTGCTTCGTCCTTACCTTCTTTGGTGGCATCTTCAGCTGAAATACGAGTGATAGGTGGAACTAATTCTGGACGAGTTGCGAAAGCAAAGTCATCAAATGTCAATGGATCACCTTCTATATTGATTTGAGTCGTTAATTTTCTATAATCAGGATGAGTTACAAAGAAATGAATATGCGCTGGACGTGAACCATGACGCCCCAATAAGCTCATCAATGTATCGGTAGAACCATTCGGTGGACAGGAATAACCTACGGGTAAAAAAGATTTAAATTCATACTTACCATTTTCGTCAGTGATAATCGCACGACGTAAGTTGAACTCAGGTTGCGTTGAATCGAAGTGCGAATACAATCCATTTAAATTACAATGCCAAACTTCGACTTTTGCACCTGGAATAGCCTCTCCTTCTTCATTGCGAACATATCCACTCATATATAAGCGTTCTGCATCTTCTTCTTTAACAGTTTCTAATTCAGCATAACCAACAGATTCTGGTGAGCCAGCAACGTACAAAGGTCCTTCGATGGTACGTGGAGTTTTATTTTCGATACCAGCTTGCTCATCTTCCCAATCCATTTTTACATCTAAAAATCTCTCGATTCCTAAACCAGCGAAAATCAATCCCCATTCATTGTTTTTACCAGCTTGAGTTAACCAATCACATGCTTGCCACATTTCTTCTGATGTAATATCCAAATCGGCAATAGCGTTGAACAAATCCTCTGTTAGACGATTTACTATAAGCTTGACTCTATCGCTTCCTTCGCCTGCTCTTTCTTGTGATTTGATAACTTCTAAAGTTTGATCGATAAGTTTTTGATCCATTCGTTTCATAATAGTTTTGTTTTTAATTGTTAATATTTATTTAATTAAATCATAGTTTCTCTAATCGCATTTGGATGTTTGCAAACACTTGTCACTTTGATATTCATGTAAGGAAACAATGGAAGTGAACTGATGATATGATGTAATTCATCTGGGGAATCGGCTTCAATGACTGAGATGTTTGAATATTTGCCAGCGACTCTCCATAAGTAAACCCATTGACCTGATTTTTGCCATTTTTGAGACGTTTCTTGTTCACGTTTCAAATAATCATCTAATTTCTCTTCACTCCAAGATTCTGGAATTTTAACATCCATTTCTACTACGTATACCATAATTTATTTCCTTTTATATTTTTCTATTTTATCTAAATCCAATTCAACTCCCAAACCAGCAGATTCTGGCATAATCAAAGAGTTATCTCTGTATTCGATTGGCTTTTTCACTATATCATCTGTCAACAACAAGGGACCGAAAAGTTCAGTTCCCCAATCGAGGTTTGGTAAACTTGCAAAAACATGTGCGGAGGCTAAAGTCCCTATAGTCCCTTCGAGCATAGTTCCTCCATAGAGTGAAATCCCTGCACCTTCAGCAATTGCTGCTTGTTTGACAATATTGGTCAATCCTCCTGATTTAGAAATTTTAAGAGCAAACACACTTGCAGCATAAGATTTAGCCAATTTAAATGCATCTGTTACCGTTGCCACAGCTTCATCAGCCATAATCGGCACATCGAAAAAACTCGTCAATCGAGCCAAACCATCAAAATTTGATTTCACCAATGGTTGCTCTATCAAATCGATTCCAGCTTCTTGTAATTGTAGAATATATCTTTTTGCTATCTGTTCGCTCCAAGCTTGATTGATATCGACTGTAACTTTGATATTTTCACCCAAAGCTTTTTTGATAGCAGACACATGATCCACATCTATTTGCGGATCTTTTCTTCCAATTTTCAACTTAAATACATTGTGTCTATTGATACTGATCAAATGTTTTGCTTCCTCGATATCTTTTTCGGTATCTCCACTCGCCAATGTCCATAAAACTGGAAGTTGATTGGATATTGCTCCACCAAACAAATCAGAGACTCTGACATTTAAACGTTTTGCGTGAGCATCTAATAAAGCGGTTTCTATTCCCGATTTCGCGAAATTATTGCCCGAAATGTTCTTATTGAGCAAACTCATTAAATAATTGATTTTTGTTGCATCTTGATTAACCAACAAAGGAGTAAAATAGGTATCTATCGCCAACTTTATAGTTTCAGGCGCTTCATCAGCATATGAAATCCCGCCTATAGTTGTAGCTTCGCCTACACCTTCAATTCCATCGCAACAAAACAAGCGAATAATCACCATGGTCTGATTGCGCATCACGGCCATAGAAAGATGATGTGGACGAATAGTTGGTAAATCAACAATGGTTGTTTCGATATTTTTTATAGTAATCTGTGACATATTTTTCAGTTAGTAAGTGGACACTTACGTTATGATATCACAAATTTAAAGCTTAGTAATGAGGTGGTTATAGGACTTTTTTGATTAATTATGTCAATTATCAATCATTAATGTTAAAATTTGTTTTCGATGGATTTTTTAAATTGTGTAGGTGTTAGACCTGTTTTTCGCTTAAAAACTCGTGAGAAGTAGCTTTTGTCTTCGAATCCTAACTGATAACAAACATCAGATATGGTGAGGTCTATGTCACTCAGTAAAATTTTAGCTTCTTCAATGAAATATTTGATAATTACATCTTTGGACGATTTCGCAGCTACACTTTGACAAATTTTGTTCAAATGTCCTGCTGTAATTCCTAATTCCTTGGCGTATTCTTCTATACTTTTTTTATAATCCCAGGATGCTTTGATGGACTGAACATATTTCCTGTAGTAGATTTTTGAAAGAGAATCTATTTGATTCAACTTTTTCTTTTGGGTTTTTGGCAATCGATGGAGCTGAACTATGAGTTGACCTACCAAATATTCCAACATCAACAAACGACCTGGCTTTTGAAGTGTATATTCCATCACGCATTTATAGATATTATTCTCGATTTCTTCCGCATAACTTCCTATTTTTATAGGAACTACTTGCATATCGTTTAGAGAATCTACGACTTCTGCATCCAAATAAATCATTCGTTCAAGCACTACATCAGACAAAGAAATGATCCAACCATTCACATCGGTTTGATGTTCAAATCCGTGTTCTGTATTTTTTGGAACTGTAATTATGGTCGACTCATCAGTTTTTTGTTACTTGGGTTGAAAACAGAAAATTTGTTACTCCTTCTTGAATTAAAAAAATTTGAAGCATGTCATTATGAATATGTTGCAAAACATTGTTTTGATGTTGTTTTCCAATGACACCAAATGGATTGATGTGAATGAGTCCTTTGGTAAACTCAATTTCATCATGTCCATACAATCCTTGATATATACGTTTTTGTCTCGCTCCATATTCAAATCTAAGTATGCACTAAGCTAATTAATAGATTTGTTTTTGCAATTTAAACCAATAACAGTTTGAGTTTTTGATGAATTAATGAAGAATTAAGTTTTTTTTTAATTAATAATGATTTAGGATTGAGAAGATTTAATCATAAAGTAAATCGTAGGTACAAAAATAGAAATCAGCACAAATGGTAAAAACCAACTACTTAAACCTTCGATTTCTCCCGCCGCATGTTTGATCACTTGGTAAGAAATCAATCCAAAAATCAACACTATGATCAATTTCACAACTCGCATCATTCGCGTTGCAATTCGATATTGTTTGAAAGCATTTTCTATG
>DATGOZ010000297.1:0-2525 GCA_035305395.1 Taishania sp.
AGCAAAATCAAGTCCGGCCCACCATCGCTATTTGTATAGTGAACTTGAGAAAAAAATGTTGACATACAACGAAAATCTTAAAAAGGGAAATAACACCGTTCAAGTTCTACACTCGATCGCGGAACTTTGTCATAAACGTAGCTTGGTTGTAATTTTCTCAGATTTTTTAGATAATCCTGAACAAGTAGATGAATTATTTCACGCATTACAACATTTAAAACACAACAAACATGAAGTAATTGTATTTCATGTTTTGCAGGCAAAAACAGAATTGGATTTTGAATTAGAAAATAGACCCTACTATTTGGTTGACATGGAGACAGGTGAGAAAATGAAAGTACAACCGTCTGAATTCAAATCAAATTATCAAGCTATGGTTTCTTCTTATTTCGAAAAGGTCAAAATGCGTATGATTAATAACAAAATTGATTACTTGCAAGTCGACATCGATAAAGGTTATGAGCAAGTTTTACTCGGCTATCTACTCAAAAGACAAAATCTACACTAAAATAATTTAGGGAAAGGAATCAAAACCAATTTGATAATTGGCTTTTCTACAGATTTTAAAATGATTTGTTCCTTACTCGAACTAATTATAACAAACTGATTTTTCGAATTTTTAACTTTAAACTCAATCACAGGACGCCCTTCGATTAACGTATACTCTCCATAAGTTGGTGGCCGATTCCCAATCGTATTAATTGGTTGCTCCGTAAAAGTATAATCATCAAAAAAAGCAAAAGCTGTCTTAAAATTTTGATTTTGCTTCGTTTTCTCTACTCCATCTTCAAATTCTTGATCAACCACCCAAACTTTACTTGAATTATCATGTAAAAGGTTGGAAATACTGACATTTTCAATTGGATTTCCTACATCACAACTAAATAGAAAAATCAAATGTATATATATCAGTACGTTTTTCACTTTAGAAAATCATTTGATTATCCATCAAAATTTTAAAAATCTCTTGAGAAACAGAATCTTTCACCGAAGCTTTCACAATACCAGAAAAATTTCCTGCAGGTTCTTGAATTACTTCGACAGTTTTAAAAACATATTGTCCATTTTCCCACTTGAAAATACAGTGGTAATAAACATCCGATCCTTCGATTTTATCAATGAATCGCAAAAGTAAATCGTCGTTAGAATCCTTTGATTTCTTTTTACCTATCAAATTTCCGATGAAACCATTTACTTTAACCAATGTTCCAGCTTCTCGTTCAAAAACCAAAACTCTTCTCAATGGTATTCCACCAGTATTAGCCTTAACCAATAAAATAAAACCATCTTCTAATGGTAAATCATCTCTAAGTTGGAAAAACTTAAATAATTCTGTAGAACAAGGAGTCATTAGCTGTCCATCAGCATCAACTTGAGCATCACTACAGATATTGATTTCTTTCAATAAATCAACACATTTTGCATTTGGAAATTCCTTTTCATTAAACAGAACCTCAATCCCATCAAATTCATCCCCACTTGTTTTGTTTTCGACAACAGGTGTTTCAAAATCTGAATCGTCCTTACATGAAGAAAAGATCACAGCAAATGAAAACAAAATGATATACCCCCAATTAGTGCGCATAGAATACTTTATTTGATTCGTCCATCGCATTATAAAACGCGTTTTTATCAATTGGTAACAATATGTTGTTTTTCTCAAACCAGTTTACCATAATTTCAGTTGGCATATTTCCAGTCAAATCGTCTTTTGCCATTGGGCAACCTCCAAACCCTTTAATTGCCCCATCGAATCTTCTACATCCTGCTTCGTATGCCGCTTTCAACATTGTTTCAGCATTCTCTCGCCGCGCATGCATATGAGCTCCAAACTCAACATGTGGCAAAGCAGGAATTAACGACTTGAAAATATAATCTGTAGATTCAACAGTCGCACAACCAATTGTATCACTCAATGCTTGAATTTTAATATCAAAATCTTTGTACAAACGCTCACACCAATTGATAACCAAATCAGCATTCCATTCCTCGCCATAAGGATTTCCGAATCCCATTGACAAATACACAACGAGTTCTTTACCATTTTTTACTGCTAAATTTTTGATTGCTTCAACACGGTGTAAAGATTCTTCAATCGAAGAATTTGTATTGCGTTTTTGAAATTCTTCAGAAACAGAAAAAGGATAACCTAAAAAGCGGACTTCATCAAATTGAACTGCATCCTCTGCTCCCCTTTCATTGGCGATAATCGCTAATAATTTAGAAGGAGAATTCAAATCTAACTGTTTCAATAAATCAGCTGTATCTCTCATTTGAGGAATGGCCTTTGGAGAAACAAAGCTTCCAAAATCAACTGTATCAAAATTACATTTCAATATTGCATTGATGTAAGCTGCTTTTACTTCAGTTGGAATAAATTCCTTAATTCCTTGCATTGCATCGCGTGGACACTCAACTAATTTTACTTCCATTTCCTCTCAATTTTATCACTTTGTTTGTTTCAAAATAGCTTTGTTTATCTTTTTTACCAAACCTGGTCCTTCATAAATAAAACCACTGTATAA
>DATGOZ010000298.1:0-7311 GCA_035305395.1 Taishania sp.
ATTCTTCTTTGGAGGGGTCAGTTTCCAACTTATTAATGAAATATTGTCCTTGCACATCAAAATATTCGCGTTCATCGGAATGGAAAGCCGTCGCAAAGAAATTAAGTTTTGTTTTGGAATCATTTGAAACGTAACCAAATTTTGTTCCTCCCATCATGGTTCCAAATCTGGTATCTTCTTTTCCATCAAAGTAGATCATTAATGCAAATGCATTGTTTGAAGGTCCAAAATTTGTCTGTGCTGTTTGAGGTGTAAATGAATAGTTATTGTTTGAAATGTGACCAATGAGCGACCATGTCCAATTCTCTGAAATCAAATAATTTGTTAAAATTTGTGCATCCCAGAAAACAGGGTTGTATGCACCTTTTGTTGGTAGTGAATTCAAGAAATAACCATTTGATCTGTAACGTGCTCCCAGCATATAACTGAAGCGTTCTTGTTTTCCTAATCGTTGTTCAATATGTCCTTCAACACCAAGCATCGAAGCCATGATTGAACCTCTAAATTTCTCTGGATTTCGGTATTTAATATCAAGTACAGAACTCATTTTATCTCCATACTGAGCATCAAAACCTCCAGCTGAGAAGTTGAGTGATTCAACTAAGGCACTGTTGATAAAACTCATTCCTTCTTGCTGTCCAGCACGAGTAAGAAACGGTCTGTAAATCTGAAACCCGTTGACGTAAACTAAGTTTTCATCATAATTTCCTCCTCGGACATTGTAATTGGACGTCAACTCATTACTAGATCTTGCCGCAGTTGTAAAAACTAAGACATGCTCGGGGGTTTGTAGTGGAATGGTTTGCCAATCTCTCGGTTTGATTGGTGTCAACTCAAATGGTTTGTCAATATTGTAGATGACAGTATGTTCTTGTAAATCTTTTGCTTTAATTTCTTTGTTGATGATAATGGTAGGGATTGTGGTTGCATGTTCGTCTTGTATGAAAAACGTTTGATAATATTTCTCAGTTTCTCCAATAAGATTGTATTGGATGTGTAAAGTGTCGTTGACTTTTCCTGTGATTGAATATTTACCTTCGTTGTCAGTAAAAACGGGATTAGGATTTCCTTTTACTAATATCATAACATCGGTTACTCCATTTTTCTGCTTATTGATACAATAACCAGTCAATGTCACTTCTTGACTTATTGAATGAAAAACAAGTAATAGAAAAAACAGTAAGATGTTGTACTTCATGTCCGCAAAAATAACCTTACAAACGGAAAAAAGGATTGATTATTTCATTTTTTATGTGTTTATCGAACACTTATCCATATTTCAAAGGAAATATCTGAATGTGTGTAGATGAAATTCGAGTTATTTTTTACTTTTCAAATCAATGAGCTTTTTTTTGATTTGTTCTAATCGATTGATGATTTCGGTGAAATTGTTTTCAGGATTCGAAACTGTTGCCGTTTGGGTCGATTTCTTTTTTAACTCTTTCTTAGCTCCCTCAAGTGTAAATCCCTGAACCTTTACTAATTGGTAAATCTTGTTAAAATTTTCAATGTCTTTTGAGGTAAAGAGACGATTCCCTTTGTTGTTTTTCTTAGGGTGTAAAATTGGGAACTCCTTTTCCCAAAACCTTATAAGGGAATGGTTTACTTCGAACATTGAAGCAACTTCTCCGATCGTGTAATACAATTTTGTCAGTGATTTTATGTCAACTTTGGAGTCCAATTCTAACTTTTATTAATCCGAAATTAGTTATAATTTTGCAACTTTCGGAATTTGAATAAATGAAATTAACAATTGTTTTATCTGCCTTGTTGTTTGCCTGGACTAATGCTTCAGCGCAGGAGACACAATTGTCAAAAGATTCAAGCGTTGTTCAAACAGATTCTGTTCAGCCTTTACAGCAATTAAAAAATGGAAAACATGTCAACGACATGATCAGTTTTGCGAAGTCTTTGCTTGGAACACCTTATCGTTATTCTGGTACTTCTCCTTCGGGATTTGACTGTTCGGGCTTTATCAATTATGTGATGGGAAGTTTTGGTTTTTCTTTACCAAGATCGAGTTATTCAATAGCTGAACTAGGTAAAACAGTGAAATTATCGGAAGTTCAACCTGGCGACCTCTTGTTTTTCAAGGGTAGAAATATTAATTCCACAGCAGTAGGACACGTCGCAATGGTTGTTGAAGTAAACGAACATGAAATCAAAATGATTCACTCTTCAACATCGCGTGGAGTAATAATCGAAAACTTCAAAACAAGTAAATACTATATTCCTCGTTTTATTAAAGCAAAACGTATGGAATACAGTCGTGATTAAATCAACTTCTGATACGTTTTCCACCAAAGGTCCGGAATTTCATTGTTCATTGCACGTTCGTAATCATCCTGATCACAAGGAACGAGGTAATGACGCTCATATTTTCGACCTTGTTCGGCAGGATAAGGAACTTCCATCCACCATCTAGCAGATTTGTCACTTTTGTAGAAAACGACCTCATCTTTGAAGTCATCTAGGTGAACAATAAATTTTTTATAATCTTTACGGGTTCCAATAGGGAAGTCACCAACGCGACCATGAACTCCGTCTATAAAGTACCAAATAATCTGTGCAACTAAGTTTGAGATATTTGTAGCACTTGATTTTTCAGGTAGATAATTGAATATTCCGATACTGGTTAATTTGTCGCTAATACCAGCATATTTTGCAATTTGACAAATTTGATCAGCATAAAAACCATTCGGATTGGTATACTGTGAATCACAAAGTTCACTGTAACGAATACTTGATAGGTCAACGCTTAGAATATCCGAATTTCTTAAATGTGGTTCTGCTTTTTTGAAATCTGCGTTGAATTCTCCAAGACGGCAATAGTCGAAATATAATTTTTCGAACAATTCTACATCTTCCTTTTTTGCAAAAGGAATTTGCAGTCCAATATTAGCGTGGTTAAACAGATAACATGGACGTTGAACCAATAAATGGCTGATGTAAGCATCCGAGTTGAAATTCTCATCAGGTGAACCGATATCTAATTTTGAATCTATTGTACAAAGATTGATGAATTGTTCAAGTTTCTCATAACCTTTGTATAAGGCTAGAGTCAAATCTTGTGATCCTCCAACGAGGATTGGTATGATTGAGTTTTTAACTAATGCAGCAACAATTTTCCCAACCGCAAAATAGGTATCGTTGATTGATTCTCCTGGAAGAACATCGCCCAAGTCATAGATTTTTTTTGTCCATGTAGCAGCTGAATTTAATGCGTACAATTGCTCTCTGAACTTTTCTTTAGCAATTTCGCTATAGTTTGAGTTTCTAAATTCTGGAACATAAAATATTGCAATTGAACCTTTCTCTAATTCTGGAAAATAACCTTCAGTGTGAATTGCCATCTCAATTCCTAAATTGCTATCTGAAATGCGATCTTCCTTGACAGGTGAAAAGTAAAATGAAATATCTTCCATAAATTATTAGTTTGATTCAAAACTAAAACTTATTGAGATAAGAAAATTGACATACGTTTAGAAACTATGAACGAGCAATTGTTTGAAACATTAATACAGACTAGAAAAAGCTTCTGTCTGCATTAATGATGTACTAGTTTTTTACTTTTGTTTGTGTCCTAAAAACGGTATCCTAATGTTAACTGAATCAAGAAATTCTTATACCTAGGATCTGACGAAGTACCATCTCCTTTATTGTCTTGAAAATCTAATGATGCTCTAGGTGAAATAACAAAGTGACGGATATTAAAATCAAGTCCCATGTGAATTCCAAGCATGTTTTTTCTCCAGTTGTCATTTTCAAATTGCTCCGTGTTTTGTATCGTATTATTTCCAAATGTAAGTTTGTCATTTTGGCTAACAAGGAAACTTATTTGCGGTCCGACAAAAACACTCACAAATGAAAAAGGTCTTACCGCAAACAAGATTGGAATGTCAATATGGTTTGTAGTACGTTGAACTTCATATGGGATTGTTAGAAAGCTTCCGGAGCCTCGAAATCCTTTTTGAGAGAACATCACTTCTGGTTGTATTGCAAATAATCTTCCCAAAGGAATTGATACAAATGCTCCACCAGCAAATCCAGCCTTAGGATCGGCTGAAAAATTTTCTGATTCTGTATCCCAAATATTTGAAATATTGAGACCAGCTTTTAATCCAAATGTGAATCGCTCTCTTAAATCTTCTTGTGAAAAACTAACCGAAACTAATCCTAAAAGGCAGGCTGTAACTAAAATTCTTTTTAATCGCATAATCTAAATTTTTAAAATGAACTATTAAAATGGTCTAATTGTTATTGTCTTGAAGATACAATAAGTGACACCAAAATTCAAAAAATTAACTTTCATTAACCTCGACGAATTGTATAAAGATTGTCGTAAACTATCCTTTTATTGCTAGTTATTATCTATTTTAGATTAGTTTTGTATCAATTAAAAAAGGATGAACAATACGCATTTGTCAATTGATATCAATTTGTCGGCCGTGAAATTTACGAAGCTGAGCGGAGCGATTGTAATCAAAGAAGAAATATTCACTTTTGTAGAGAAACAAGATTACAGGTACAAGCAACAACTAGAAGAGTTTTGGCAACAAAGTGGATTCAAAGAAAACGAATTTGATGAGGTAACTTTGTCTTGGTCGGATTACCAAACGACCTTGGTTCCTGTTAATTTGTTTAATGAATCTTCTAAAGACGATTTATTTAGATTGTCTTATGGAGAACCTATTTCTTCTGATTTGATCGATTACAATAGATTGCCTATGCAGGGAATAGTCAATGTGTATTCGATTCCACTCTGGGTGAAATCGTTTTTTGTTATTCGATTTCCTCGTATTATCATTCAACATGAAGGTTCTCATTTAGTTAGAGGAATTTTCAATGGATCTACCTTTTCATTGAATGCTATGATTGTTGTTCATGAACAACATTTCTTAGTTGCAATTTGTCATGAAAATAAGTTGAAATATTATTCTTCATTCACTTTTAATGCGCTTGAAGATATTGTTTACTATTATAGTTTTACATGTCAGCAATTAGAATTGATGGGGGGGGATCATAATTTAACTCTTTGCAATGGAGTTGCTAGTTCAATTGATTTAGCAGTATTAGAAAGTTTATTGGAAAAAGTCTTTCAGTCAAAGATTCATATAAAAATTGACAATTATTTATTGGATAAATACCAACAGTTGTGCGTATAATTAGAGGCTTATTAAAAACTAAGAAGGTTACTGTACCTAAGAATTTCCCTTCTCGACCAACAACAGATTTTGCTAAAGAAGGTTTGTTTAATATGTTAGAAAATCGATTTGATTTATACGACTTAGACTTATTAGACTTGTGTGCTGGAACAGGGAATATTTCTTTTGAGTGGCTTTCTCGTGAAGCAGGAACATCGGTTGCTGTTGATGCAAACTTTAAAGTTATTTCGCACATTCGTTCGCTTGCTCGTGAATTTGATATGCAAGACAAGATTCGAATCATTCACATGGATGTTTTAAAATATTTAGAGAAATGTGATTTGACGTTCGATTTAATCTTTGCAGATCCTCCGTATGATGTGAAGTTTCATGAAGAAATTGTTCGTCTAACTTTTGAAAGAAGGTTGTTGAACAAAAATGGAATTCTCATTATTGAACACGGGAAACGAACTGATTTGAGTCAATTTCCAAATTTTGAGTTGAGTAGGGCTTACGGTAATGTGGTATTTAGTTTCTTTAAGGAAATTGTATAAAAAAAGTCTCAGTTAAGAGACTTTTTTCGTTTTTTAGTGATGATGTCCACCAGGTCCGTGTACGTGACCGTGAGCAATTTCGTCAGCTGTAGCTTCACGAACATCAGCAATAGAAATTTCGAATGTCAAAACCTCTCCAGCTAATGGATGATTTAAATCCAAAGTAACATCGTCACCTTCGATTTTAGAAATACTAGCGATTGCAGGACCTTGTTCAGTTTCTAATTGAACTTGCATTCCTACAAACATTTCTTCATCACCTTGAAACCCACTTTTAGGGACAATATGTAAAAGATCTTCGCTTCTTTGTCCATATGCATCTTCAGGTTGAACAGTAACAAGCTTTGATTGACCTTTTTCCATGCCATTAATTTCATTTTCTAATCCTGGAATTAATGCGCCAACACCATGTAAATACACCAATGGTGATCTTCCATTTGAAGAGTCTAAAACCTCTCCTTTGTTGTTTTTTAATGTGTAATCCAACGAAACCACAGAATTAATTGTAACTTTCATATATCAAATGTACAATAAATTACGATTTTAATCCAGCAAGCTTTCCATTTTAATTTTTCAGATTTTAAAAAAAATGTTAAATTAGCTTATTCATGATGTATAAACATCTTTAATCAAATGCTTAAACTATTGAAAATGAAAAAAAGATTACTCTCAGTGGTATTATGCACCTTCTTTTCTTTTGCCTTGAGTGCTCAAATTCAAGGTTATGGAGGTGATCCGAGAAGTTCCAAAATCTCATTCCCAAAAGATTTACCTTCCTTTAATTTTGCGCAACCAGATATTGCTCAATTGCGTATGGAGGATTCCATTACTGAAATTACGAAGGTAGGCCCTTGGAGATTTGGATTTAACAATGAGGTCTCAATCAATCTCGAAAATGCAGGTAAGTGGTATAATTTGCCAAACGGAGGAAAAGTTTGGATGGTTCGTCTTCACTGTAATGAAGCATTAACAATCAATTTGACTTTTGAAAATTTAACGATTCCTGAAGGAAATGAATTATATGTTTACAATGAAGATAAATCATTTATCCTAGGAAAATTTACTGCGAATCATGTTTATGAAGGTCAATTAGGAACAGAGTTGATTCCTGGATCTACTGCCATTGTTGAGTACTATGTTTCTCCTAAAAATCAAGGAAATATTGGTAGTTTAACAATCGATAAAGTAACTCATGGATATCGTACTTCGTCAGAGTTCGCTAATAAAGCATTTGGAGGTTCGGGGTCTTGTAACATGAATGTTAATTGTCCAGATGGAGATGATTGGGCAGATGAAAAACGTAGTGTTGTGATGCTCGTATCTGGATCCAATGGATTTTGTACAGGAGCATTGGTAAACAATACGGCTTATGATGGAAAACCTTATATTTTGACAGCAAATCACTGTTATAGTAGTTATAGTAATCCAGCAACTTGGGTGTTTAGATTCCATTGGGAATCACCAACATGTACAAATCCGGTAAGTTCACCAACAAACTTTCAATCGTTGAGTGGAGCAATTTTAAGAGCTCGTAGAACACCTTCAGATTTCTGCTTGGTTGAAATTACAGGAGGTTTGTCGAATGGAACTATCCCAGAATCCATGAATCCTTA
>DATGOZ010000299.1:0-4684 GCA_035305395.1 Taishania sp.
AATTGCAGGAGTCATCGGAGCCCTACTCGTTATATACATCGAACCAATTCTACCTTATGCATTGGCATTTGCCGCTGGAGCAATGGTCTTTGTTGTCGTTGAAGAGGTAATTCCAGAAACACAACGCGACAAACATACCGATATTGCGGTTTTAGGATTTATAGCTGGATTTACTGTAATGATGATTCTCGACGTAGGTTTGGGGTAATGCGAATAATATCATTATTTTTGAACTAAATTTAAACATCATGAAAGCAGTTCAGTTATCTTTCTTCACAGTAATCATCACACTTATTTCTGCTTGTACAGAACAATTACCCATTCCCAAACCACCCTTATACCTAAGAACGGACTTTCCTGAACATGAATATAAAATATTCAGCGACAATTGTCCTTACAAATTTGAAGTATCAAAAATATATACCATTAAGGAAGTAAAACAAGGAGACAAACTAACTTGCCACAAAGATATTGAATTAGGTCCGTTGAATGGCGTAATCAATTTCTCATATATTGACATGACTGAGTCACTTGCAACTTATGTTAACTATACAAATGACAAAGTTGGCGAACATAAAATAAAAGCATCGGGAATTACTTCTGAGAACTTTATATTTCCAGATAAGAAAGTCTATGGAACAATGTTCAAACTTGAAGGTGACGTAGCAACACCATTTCAGTTTTATCTAACTGACTCAACCAAACGCTTTGTAAGTGGAGTCATCTATTTCAACAGTGTACCAAACTACGACTCCATCAAACCTTCACTAAATTACCTAGAAAAAGATCTTAAACAGTTGATTAACACATTTGAATGGAAGTAACACATTTCGACTGTTATTTATCATTGGGCTCAAACATTGGTGATAAATTAGCAAACCTTAATAAAGCCATTCGCGAAATCGAATCACGTATTGGAAAAATTAAAACAGTATCGAGCATTTACGAAACAGAACCTTGGGGTTACGAATCTGACAACCAATATTTCAATTGTGTCGTATTAGTTGCCACACAACTATCGGCAACAAAACTATTGAAAGAAACGCAAGAAATCGAAAAAGAGCTCGGTCGCTTAAAAACCCAACATTATACAGACCGAACCATTGACATCGACATCTTACTAATTGACAATCTGATCATCAACGAAGACAACCTACAAATTCCACATCCACACATTACAAAACGTGACTTTGTTTTATATCCACTTGCAGAAATCAATCCACATCTAGTGATAAATAAACATTTTTTAACAATCGAACAAGCACAAAAAAACTTAAACAAAACACTAATAAGCAAGCTAATAGGCATCAAACTTGAGCTTCTGTAATTATTTAACAAATTCTTTGTAAAAGAATATTTTTTAGTTAGTTTTGCAATCTATTGGTAAGAATTTATACAGTTATATTATGAAAAAACAAAACTTAAAAGGTTTAGCATTCATTGCAGTTGCTGGATCTTTATTTACAAGTTGCGACTTGTTAAAGGATTTGCAGTATACAGTAACACCAGATCCATTGGAAATGCATGGTGATTCTGTAAAAGTAAAAGTTGATGTTACTTTCCCTGAAAAAGGAATCAAGAAAAAAGTTTCTGCTGAAATTACTCCATATTTAGCTTCTACACCATTGAAGCCATTGAACGTTCAAGGTGAAAAAGCAACAGGAAACGGTACAGTTATCCAATACAAAGCTGGAGGAAAAGTTACTTACACTGACGTAGTTCCTTACTCAGACGATATGGAAGCTTCTGCTTTAACTGTTACAGGAAAAGTATTCAAAGGAGCTAAAGAGAAAGAGCAATTAGAAACTATTCGCATTGCTGATGCAACGATCATCACTCCATATTTGGTAAATAAGGACTTTAGAGTTATTTACGAAAAAGATGAATTCAAGAGAGTAACTGAAGAGAAACAATTCGCGCAAATCAATTACGAAAAAGGTAAATCAGTTGTTCGTCCAGGAGAAATGAAGGATAAGGACATCGTTGAACTACAAGATTGGTTAGCAACAGTTCAGTCAAATGCAAAAATCAACATCAAAACAATTGAAATTGTTGGTTATGCATCACCTGAAGGAGAAGAAGATAAAAACAACTCATTATCAACGGATCGTGCTAATGCAGGAAAAACAGCTGTAGCTGGTATTGCGAAAAAAGCTAAAAACGACAAAGCACAAACTGAGATCTACAGCTTGAAAGGAAGTGGTGAGGACTTTGAAGGATTCAAAAGAGAATTACAAGCTTCTAAATTCAACCAAGATGAGAAAAACCTTATCTTACGTGTTTTAGAAATGTATAAAGATCCTGCTAAGCGTGAAGAAGAAATGCGTGCTATGGGTAAAACATTTACTCAATTAGATAAAGATATCTTCCCATTGTTACGTCGTTCTGAAATCCATGTGATTTATGATTTAACAGGTTACTCAGATGAAGAATTAAAAACATTATCTGTTTCTAACCCTGACACATTGAAATTGGAAGAGTTATTGTTCACTGCAACATTAACAAACGATTTGAATGAGAAATTAAGATTGTACGAAATTGCTGCTAAAAACTTCCCTGAAGATCACAGAGCAATCAACAACATCGGTGCAGTATATTACGAGCAAAACAAATTGAACGAAGCGAAGGTTCAATTTGAAAAGGCAAACGGAATGAAAGACAATGCAATCGCTAAAAACAACTTAGCTGCGATTGCAGGTGCTGAAGGAGACCGTGCAAAAGCTAAACAACTTTTAGCTCAAGCGAATGGTGCCGGAGAAGAAGTTAAATACAACAAAGGAATCTTAGATATCCAAGATGGTAACTATGGATCAGCTATTTCTAACTTTGGATCTGAAGCAACTTTCAACAAAGCATTGGCTCAATTGTTAAATGGTGACAGCGCAGCTGCAACAAAAACAATTGATGATTCTCAAGACGCAGAAACTGCACAAGGATATTACTTGAAAGCAATCGCTGCAAAACGTCAAAAGAAAGATGCTGAAGCTACTTCAAACCTTTCAAAAGCAACAGCTAAAGATGCGTCATTCGCTGAAAAAGCTGCAAAAGACAGAGAGTTTGTTACTCCAGTAGCAATTGAAAAAGCAGCTCAAGAAGCTACCTCTAAGAAAAAATAATAGAACGCAAGTTCAGATTGAAAAATCCCATTGAAATTTCAATGGGATTTTTTTTTGCACTATTCAACCGAAAAAATGTTAATAAATTTAACATCATTTTCACCTACATAGCGCTATTCTAAGTAAATTTGTACCTTTAATCTTGTAAAATAGTAGATATGGCTAGAGACATATTTGAAAAAATAAAGTTGAATAAAGGACCGATTGGGAAGTACTCTAAGGGTGTGCACGGATATTTTACATTCCCTAAACTTGAAGGAGAATTAGGTCCAAGAATGATTTTCAGAGGAAAAGAATGTTTAGTATGGTCTTTAAATAACTATTTAGGACTTGCGAACCATCCTGAAATCAGAGAAGCGGATGCACAAGCTGCTGCCAAATATGGTATGGCATATCCTATGGGAGCAAGAATGATGACTGGTCAAACAAGTGAGCACGAAGCGTTTGAAAATGAAATCGCTGAATTCATGGAAAAAGAAGATGCAATTCTTTTAAACTTCGGTTACCAAGGAATGGTGTCTGCTATTGACAGTCTTACTGACAGAAATGACGTAATTGTATACGATAGCGAATCACACGCATGTATCTTGGATGGTATGCGTTTGCATACTGGAAAACGATTTGTTTTCAAGCACAACGACATGGAAAGCTTTGACAAACAAATGAAGCATGCAACAGCTTTAGTAGAAAAAACTGGTGGAGGGATCTTAGTAATCACTGAAGGTGTTTTCGGAATGGCTGGTGACCAAGGTAAATTAAAAGAAATCATCGAGTTCAGAAGATCTGGAAAATACGATTTCAGAATCTTTGTTGACGATGCTCACGGTTTTGGTACTTTAGGAAAAACTGGTAAAGGAACTGCTGAAGAACAAGGTGTTCAAGATGAAATCGATATCTTGTTCTGTACTTTCGCAAAATCATTTGCTTCTGTAGGTGGATTCATTTGTTCGAAAGAAGAAGTAATTGAATACTTACGATACAACATGCGTTCTCAAATTTACGCTAAAGCTTTACCGATGGTACAAACAGTTGGTGCACGCAAGCGTTTAGAAATGTTGAAGAACCATCCTGAATTGAAAGCAAAATTGTGGGAAATCACAAACGCACTTCAAAATGGATTTAGAGAAGCTGGTTTTGATATAGGAAAAACAAATAGCTGTGTAACTCCTGTATTCATGAAAGGAAACTTAGCTGAAGCTACAAATTTGACTTTCGACTTAAGAGAAAATTACAACATCTTCTGTTCAATCGTAATCTATCCAGTAGTACCGAAAGATACAATCATGTTGCGTATCATTCCTACTGCTGCACATACACTTGAAGATGTGAAGTACACAATTGATACGTTCAAAAAATTGAAATCTAAACTTGATGCTGGTGAATACCAAGCTGACGAGTTAGCTCAAGTTGAAGTTGACAAGAAAAAATAGTCAAAAAAAGAGTTTACGCGGAAAGGGAGGAATAAGATTATTCCTCCCTTTTTTGTTGCTAAAAAAAAACAAACTAAACCGAATAAAAACAAAGATTAACCAATCAGTTAAATATCAAACAGAATCGATTTTTTTAAC
>DATGOZ010000300.1:0-8678 GCA_035305395.1 Taishania sp.
TGTTTAGTTGGCATGGTCAAAAATCCATCTTTATACAATCCGAGAACATATCAAGTCAAAGATTATCGTTCAAGAATTGCAATTAAGAAAGGTATCGACAAAGAAGCTGTATCTGAAGAGGATGTTAAGAAAGCTCGCGAAACAGATAGTCTTTTGATTCATCAGAGAAGAAATCAAGTCCTGATGCAATGGCTCAAAAACTCTAAAAAAGGAAATGAAGCCTTGAGCGAACATTTGACTCAAGAAGAATACGACAAATTTAAAAATGAACCCATCGTTTTGGATTATCAAATCGTTGATCACAAAGAAGGAATTGCTCCTTATTTTCGTGAATCTTTAAGAAAAGAACTGACTGACTTATTGCGTTCGAAAAACGAAAAAGGAGAATTCATCTATAAAAAGAAAGATGGAACTCCATACGATTTGTATCAAGATGGTTTACGTATCTACACAACAATTAACGCAACTTTGCAACAATACGCTGAAGAAGCTTTAGTACACCACCTGAAAACAGATTTACAACCGGAATTTGATCGTAATAACAAACGTAGAAAACGTTTTCCATTTGCCGAAACATATAACGGTGAACCAATTACCGACAAGCAAATTGACAATATCATGCAGCGTGCACGCAAAGGAAGCGATCGCTATTTAAACATGTCGGCTGAGGGGTATAGTGAAAGTGAAATTCTGGCATCATTTGATACAAAGACTCCAATGACTGTATTTACATGGAACGGGCCAAAAGATACAATCATGACACCGAATGATTCTATCAGGTACTACAAAGGTTTCTTACATGCTGGACTAATTTCCATCGAACCACAATCTGGGTTTATCAAAGCATGGGTTGGTGGAGCAGACATTGCACATTTTGCATATGACCACGTTAAACAAGGAAAACGTCAAGTTGGTTCGACAATCAAACCCTTCGTTTATGGGACGGCATTGGCGATGGGTGTTGTAAAACCTTGTACCGTATTCCAAGATATGTCGTATTGTGTAGATTTAGAAGACGGACATGGTAGAATAACAGGAAAATGGTGTCCAGCAGGAAATGCACCAGGAGGAAAAACTGTAGCTTACGGTTTGGCTCAATCTAACAACCCCGCAACTGTAGCTGTTATGTCTATGATGGGAGGTTATGCTGGACCTAAAACAATTTCTAAATTATTGAAAGATTTAGATATAACTTTAAGACCTGAAGACGAAGTTCCTTCGATGTGTTTAGGGGTTATGGATTTATCTCTTTTCGAAATGACAGGGGCTCAAGCAATGTGGGCAAACAACGGTATCTACAACCGACCAATCTCTGTACTTCGCATAGAAGATAGAAACGGAAATGTCATTTATAGTGAAGAAGGTTACTCAAAAGAGGTAATGAATGAAAATGTTGCTTACGAAACACTGAAAATGATGAAAGGGGTAGTGAACGGAGGTACTGCTGGTTCATTACGTTCGTCATGGAGACCTTGGGGAGGATTAACTGCTCCAATGGCTGGTAAAACAGGTACAACACAAGGGAATGCCGATGGTTGGTATATAGGATTAACTCCTGACTTAGTGACTGGAATTTGGGTTGGTGCTGAAGATAAGCAAGTACGTTTTCAATCGATGGATTGGGGGCAAGGAGCCCGCATGGCATTACCAATATTTGGTTACTACATGCAAAAAGTGTACAAGGATACAAAACTCAACTTCTCACAAGCAGATTTTAAAGCACCGGACAACTATGATCCGAATGCATTTGCTTGTAGCAATGAAATTAATAACACAGAATCAAATTGGGATCCATTCAAGTAAAAGATTATGAATAAAGTTGTAAAAAATGTAGAAGAAGCTCTTGCAGGTGTTCAAGATGGAATGACCTTGATGGTAGGAGGTTTTGGGTTGTGTGGAATTCCTGAAAATTCCATCGCTCAACTTGTAAAAATGGGCGTTAAAAACTTGACGTGTATATCAAACAATGCTGGAGTTGACGATTTTGGATTAGGATTATTACTACAAGGAAAACAGATCAAGAAAATGATTAGCTCATATGTTGGTGAAAATGCCGAGTTTGAGCGTCAAATGCTTTCAGGAGAATTAGAAGTAGAATTAATTCCTCAAGGAACGTTAGCTGAAAGATGTAGAGCTGGAGGTGCTGGAATCCCTGCATTCTTCACACCTGCAGGTTATGGCACTGAAGTAGCAGAAGGAAAAGAAGTTCGTGTATTCAACGGAAAACCACATATTTTAGAGGAAGCGTTAACTGCAGACTTCGCAATCGTTAAGGCTTGGAAAGGTGATACAGAAGGAAACTTAATTTTCAAGGCAACTGCACGTAATTTTAACCCAATGATGGCTATGGCGGGAAAAATTACCATTGCAGAAGTTGAAGAATTGGTTCCAGCAGGTGAGTTAGACCCAAACTTCATCCACACACCAGGTATTTTTGTTCAACGTATTTTCAAAGGAGAAAAATTTGAAAAGCGTATTGAGCAAAGAACAACAAGAAAAAGAGATTAATAACTATTCTAAAACAAAACAGAATGGCTTTAGATAAAAACGGAATTGCAAAACGTATCGCTCAAGAATTGAGAGATGGATGGTACGTGAACTTAGGGATTGGTATCCCAACATTGGTTGCTAACTATATTCCCGAAGGAATTGAAGTAGAATTTCAATCTGAAAACGGAATATTAGGGATGGGTCCATTCCCATTTGAAGGAGAAGAGGACGCAGACCTCATCAACGCGGGAAAACAAACAATCACAGCGAGAAAAGGTGCTGTTTATTTTGATTCTGCAACTTCTTTCGCAATGATTCGCGGGCAACACGTTCAATTGACTGTTTTAGGTGCAATGGAAGTATCGCAGGATGGGGATATTGCCAATTGGAAAATTCCAGGAAAAATGGTTAAAGGAATGGGTGGAGCAATGGATTTGGTTGCTTCTGCAGAAAACATCATTGTTGCAATGATGCACACCAATCCCAAAGGAGAAAGCAAAATATTAAAGAAATGTTCACTTCCTTTGACAGGTGTGAAATGTGTAAAGAAAATTGTTACTGATTTGGCTGTTCTTGAAGTCAAAGATGGAAAATTCCACTTGGTAGAAAGAGCTCCAGGAGTTTCTGTTGAAGAAATTGTTTCAAAGACTGAAGGAGAACTAATTGTTCCGGATGTAGTACCAGAAATGATATTGGATTAAATAAAAAAGGAAGAACTAAGTTCTTGCTTTTTTTTGTCTTATGGCGTTGTAAGTGAAACTGGAATGGTTATTCCATGCATCCACTTATGTGCCTCTAATGCAAATTGACAAATGTATTCAGACATTTGATCTGGTGAAACTAATGCTTCGTATCCTGGAAAGGCTTCGTGTAACATCTCCGTTTGAACTGCTCCTAAACACAAACAATTCATTTTGATATTAGAATGCTTGTATTCTTCAGCAAACATCTCAGTGAAACTCACCAATGCAGCTTTTGAAGTCGAATAAGCAACCAATCCAGGGAATTTCACAGTACCTTGGAATCCACCCATCGAACTGATGTTTACAACATGAGAACCTCCTTCCAATTTTGGTAACAAGGTTTGAACTGTCTCCATCACTCCAATAACATTCACTTGATATGAACGATCAAAATCACGGTGACTTAACTCTTCAAAAGGTTTATTCACCAAATAACCTGCGTTGTTTATCAAGATGTCGATTTTTTCAACAGAAGCAAAAATATGTTCCAGCTTGTCAGTAATGTCGTTTGAAGACAAATCAAAACCTTTGCATACAACATTTACATGTTGGACAAACTGCTTTCGCATCTTTTCTTCATCACGAGATAAAGCATAAATCTTGTTTGATTTATCTTGTGCGAATAGGTCAACAACAGCTTTTCCTATTCCACGTGATGCTCCTACCACAACAATAACTTTATCACTCATCGTAAGAAATGATTAATTCTTCACTAGTAGGATGTGATTGACAAGTTAAAATATAACCATCAGCCACTTCTTTATCAGTTAACGTATAGTTCAAATTCATTTCAACAGTTCCCTTGATAACTTTTGCTCTACAAGTTGAACAAACTCCTCCTCTACACGAATATGGCGCATCAATATCTTGAGAAATCGCTGCATCTAAAATGTGTTTGCTAGATTTCATTTCGAAACGATGAACTTCATCATCAAGGATAATTTGAACTTTTGAAACACCATTAAATTTATTTCCAATCTCCTTTTTAACTTCTTTCGTTTCAGTTGATGGATTAAACAACTCAAAATGAATTTTATCAGCAGAAACACCAAACATTTCCAATGCTTCCTTAACTGCAAAAATCATTTGTTCAGGACCACAAATGTAAAATCCATCTGCTTTTAAAACTGATAAATCTTCTTTGATGAAATCAATAAATGATTCTTTAGTGATTCGACCAGATCTGAATTGCTCTTTCGTTTCTTGTGTTAAATAATAATGCTTTATAACATTTGAAAATCCATCTAATTTTGAACGGAAAAGAATGTCCTGTTCAGTACGATTCGCATACAACAAGGTCATCGAGCTACCCTCCGACTTTTCAATTTCATGAGCCATACTCAAAATCGGTGTAATCCCAGATCCAGCAGCAATTGCCACAACATTTTTACCTGTTAATGTAAATCTACCTTCGGGTTTTGAAATGAGAATTGTTTGATTTTCTTTTGCTTGTTGATTAAACCATTTTGAAACAGTTCCTTTATCAATTTCTTTAACTCCAATTGCAATTTCATCTTTTGATGAATCGCTACAAATTGAATAAGATCTTCTTTCCTCCTTTCCGTCAATATTAATGCAAACATTTACATATTGACCAGGAGTAAATTTAAATTCTTCTTTTAATTCTTTTGGAATCAAAAACACCACCTCAACAGCATTGGAAGTCAATCTATTTATCTGTTTGATTTGAACTTCGAAAAATCCTCTTGGAACTTTCGTTTTAACTTCCTTTTTAAATAATTTGCCGAATAAACTCATTTACTTAATCATCAAATGAAACAACCAACTTCTCTGTAGTAGGACGCGCTTGACAAGTAAGGATATACCCTGCAGCCACTTCATCTGGCTCTAAAGCGTAATTCACATCCATCGTCGCCTCCCCTTCTAAAATTTTCGCTTTACATGTACAACAAACACCTCCTTTACATGCAAATGGTAAATCTGCACCAGCTTTATATGCTGCATCCAATACCGTTTCACTTGCATCCATTGCAATGTCATATGTATCACCATCCAAAATAACCTGCACATTCGCATTGATTTTCGGCAACGTAGTATCAACTTCTTTTTTCTTCACAGGTGTAGATGATGTAAACAATTCGAAGAAGATTTTTTCTCTTGGAAAGCCAAGTCCTTCGAAACTATCTCTTACTGCCAACATCATAACTTCTGGTCCACAAACATAAACTTCCGATACATTCGTTCCTTTCAAGAAAGCATTGTATAAGTCCTCACATTTTTGTTTGTCCATCAATCCTTTTTGGATTTTATTTCCTAAGCTCTCAAACGATAACACATGAATAACTCTCAAACGATTCATGTATTTGTTTTTAAGTGCTTCTATTTCTTCTCTAAATATAATTGATGCAAAATCACGGTTACCGTAGAAGAACGTAACATCACTCAACGGTTCAAACATCAAAATTTCTTTCAAAACTGATAAAATTGGCGTAACACCAGACCCTCCAGCGAAAAGCACATACGATTTTTGAGCAGTTGGATTGGCTTTTAATTGGAAGTTACCCATTGGAGTCATCACTTGTAACTCATCACCTGCTTTCAATTCCGTATTAACATACGTTGAGAACTTACCTCCTTCAACTTGTTTAACCGCTACGCGCCACTCATTCTCAAATGGAGCAGAACACAACGAATACGATCGACGAATGTCTTCTCCATCGATAACAGTCCTTAATGTAAGGTACTGACCTGGAATAAACTGATAATCCGCTTGAAGTGATTCTGGAACATCAAATGCAATAGACACAGCATCTTTCGTTTCTCTTCTTACTTCTTTAACTTTGAGTGTATGAAATTTAGGCGTCATAATTCGTTCAACTACATGATTTGTCGGCAAAAATAATCATTTGGATTGAAAGTGTTAGTTAAAAAAACAACAAGAGGCAGTAGTTTGCGTGAAATTGTATTATTCAAACAAAATTATAGAACCAAACAGAAAATTATGGCTTCAGAAACTATTTCTGTAAATTGAGGCGACAGCCAAAACGAATACATGCAGAAAGTAATTTTTGATGAAACGGCACCATCAATACATTCTTGTGTTGAATTAAAAATTCTAATCGATTATTAAAAGGAATGAGAAATTCAATGCCAAGACCTACACCTAAATTAATTACCGAAAAATCTTTAGAATTTCGATTAACTACCTCCCAATCTTTCATACCTGAAAGTCCCGAAGAATAATGATCCCATCCATATCCACGAGAAATCGTTTTCACCATAAAATCTATTTCGGGACCAACAACAAAATTTATTTTCAATTTTTCTTCCTTTAATATTGAAAAAACAAGATCAAATTGTAAGTCTAGCTTATGGAAAGTATAATCTATATTTTTATAATATGAAGTATGACCTTGGTGATATTCAATTTCCAAATCCGCATTCTGAAAACTGTATTGTAAACCTACGCGCATACCAATATTTGATAGATTACTTGTTTCGTAAAACGAAGCAACAGAAAAACCGCTTTTAAAGTTATAATGTTGAAACGTATAATCATTATCAATTCTAAAATTGACTAGTCTACTAACATTGTATCCACCTAAAAATCCAACAGTTTGTTTTTGGCCGTAGGCGTTCAACGAAAGAAACATCAGAAAAACAAATATGGCAGATTTAATTTTCAAAATGAGTTGATTTATAAGTTAATAATTCATTTTCTACTAAATAATAAAAATCTAAAAACTATTTAATAATACGATACCCAAAAGATAAATTGATAAGGTAAACTTCCCCGTTTTTCAGACAATTTAAAATTATTAAATTTAAATTGTTTTATAGTATGAAAAAGTCAAGATTTACAGAAGCACAGATTGTCAATATTCTAAAAGAAAATGATTAGCAAAATGATCTGTCATAATACAGAAACTTAATATATTTTTTGATATAATACATTTCAAATTTGTACTTTCAATGAAAGTATTGATTTTTCTCAACTAATAAATTAATTCTTATTACCGATTCTGTTATAAATTACAGAATACAACTATTCAAAAAAAATTTAAACTTTCATTAATACATATGTGCATTTAATCGTTTCGACCCGTTGTTTGTGTTAAGGAAAAAACAAGTGATTTAAAAATATACATCAAAGTCGAACAATTTTCATTAAATTTGTAATGTACTCAAACGATTATGGAAGAAAAGAATATAACAGAATTAGAGAGACAGTTTCAAGAAAAAATCGATAAAGATATTAAGATTGAACCTCGTGATTGGATGCCAGATGCATACAGAGAAACGTTGATTCGTCAAATTTCTCAGCATGCTCACTCTGAAATTGTAGGAATGTTGCCTGAAGGTAACTGGATTACCCGTGCTCCGAACCTTAGAAGAAAAGCCGTTTTGTTAGCCAAAGTGCAAGATGAAGCTGGTCACGGTTTGTACTTGTATAGTGCAGCAGAAACCTTAGGTGTTGATAGAGAAGAAACAATTGATGATTTGCATTCTGGAAAGGCAAAATATTCTTCGATTTTTAACTATCCAACTTTAACGTGGGCTGATATGGGTGCAATTGGTTGGTTAGTGGATGGAGCAGCAATTATGAACCAAGTACCTTTATGTCGTTGTTCTTACGGACCTTATGCAAGAGCAATGGTGAGAGTATGTAAGGAAGAATCTTTCCACCAACGTCAAGGGTACGAAATTATGACAACGCTCGCGACAGGTTCACCTGAACAAAAAGCGATGGCACAAGATGCATTGAATCGTTTTTGGTGGCCTGCATTAATGATGTTTGGTCCAAATGATGCAGATTCTAAGCATACTGCTCAATCAATGAAATGGAAAATCAAACGTCAAACAAATGATGAATTACGTCAATTGTTTGTGAATGTAACTGTTCCTCAAGCTGAATTAATTGGTTTGACAATTCCAGATCCAGATTTGAAGTTCAATCCTGAAACAGGTAATTACGAATTCGGTAAAATCAATTGGGATGAATTCTGGGAAGTTGTAAAAGGAAACGGTCCGTGCAACAAAGCACGTATTGATGCACGTAGAAAAGCAAAAGAAAATGGTATGTGGGTGCGTGAAGCTGCCGCTGCTTATGCTGAAAAACGTGCAAAAAGAGAAAAAGAACAAAGAGCTTAATAAAATTAAACTATTCTAAATACTATGTCAAATGCAAATTGGCCTCTATGGGAGGTGTTTATCCGAAGCAAACAAGGTTTGAGTCATAAACATGTTGGAAGTTTGCGCGCTGCAGATGCAGAAATGGCTGTAACAAATGCACGTGATGTTTATACTAGAAGATCTGAAGGAATCAGTATCTGGGTTGTAAAATCAAATGATGTTTATGCTTCTGATCCATCTGAAGCTGAAGAATTGTTTGAACCAGCAGATTCAAAAGTATATCGTCACCCAACGTTTTACGAAGTACCTGAAGGAATTTCTCACATGTAATCTCACAAGCCAAAAACAATG
>DATGOZ010000301.1:0-2663 GCA_035305395.1 Taishania sp.
AGAAATACTTAGATAAATTAGGAATTCCTTGTCGCTATATTCACAGTGAGATTGATACCTTGGAGCGAATTGAGATCCTTCATCAATTGCGAATGGGGGACTTTGATGTGTTGATTGGAGTGAACTTGCTTCGAGAAGGATTGGATTTACCGGAAGTAAGTTTAGTTGCTATTTTGGATGCTGATAAGGAGGGATTCTTACGTAATGAGCGTTCACTTGTTCAAACTGTAGGTCGAGCAGCACGTAATGTCAATGGTTTTGTTATCATGTACGCAGATACAATTACCAAATCGATGCAAAGAACGATTGATGAAACAGCAAGACGTAGAACTATTCAGATGAAATACAATGAGGAGCATGGTATTGTTCCGAAACCATTGAACAAATCAAAAGAGAAGATGCTTGTCATCAAATCAGATAAAACAAAAGATGATTACAATTCATTGACAAAGCCAATGAATATTGCTGCTGAGAGTCCAGCAGAGTACAAAAGCAAAGTGGAGCAAGAAAAACAGATTCAAAGCATTAAGAAAGCAATGGAGAAGGCTGCAAAAGAACTAGATTTCATTGAGGCAGCTCGCTTGCGTGATTTGTTGTTTGAACTTCAAGCCCAAATGAAATCTTAAGCATGTTTTGCTTCTGTTTCTCCGAGAATTTTCATTGGACGCTTAGCGGGTTGTAGTTTGATTGCTTTGTGCTTTTGAGCATAATAATTGATGTGATCGACCGCTTCTTGAATGCTGTCGGTAAATAAAACCAAGTTGTAATCTTCGGGACTGATCGTACCTTCTTCAATCATGAGATCAATGTGGTTGTGAATGTTTTTGTGAAACTCCACTCCCATGATTACGATAGGAAACTTTTCTATTTTTCCAGTTTGAATCAATGTAATTGTCTCGAAGAACTCATCAAGTGTTCCATATCCACCAGGGAAAACAATGAATGCAAAAGAATATTTACGTAGTAATTCCTTTCTCACAAAGAAAGAATCGAGTGTGATAAATTTATCAAGGTAAGGATTTTCTTTCTGTTCGTGTGGTAATACGATATTACATCCAACAGATAGGCCATTCACATCTTTTGCTCCCCTGTTAGCTGCTTCCATGATTCCAGGTCCTCCACCAGTCATAATTGCAAATCCTTGTTGAGCAATGGCTGCAGAAACTTCACGTGCCATTTTGTAATAGGGATGGTTTTCGTCAAATCGTGCAGAACCAAATACTGTCACAGTCGGTCCTAAGAAGTGCATTTTTTGAAAACCTCTGATAAATTGCCATAGGATATCTATAGCATATTTCAATTCTTGCCAACGCGATCTTGATCCACTTAAAAATTCTTTCTCTAATAAATATCTTCTAAACTTTCTCATAATTTTTAAGATACAAAAAAACCCTCAATTTAGAGGGATTTTAAGATTTATTTGTTGTCTCTTTCTCTGGATTCACTGAAATCTTTCATGCGATTTCCAATGAAGGTTCCTTGTATTACTTGGTCTTGAAAATCTTTCATTCCTCCAGGGGAGTGCGGCATTAAGATTGCAGCGTTTTTAGAGTTTGATCCGACATCTTTGATAGTATCAAAATATTGTGTCATCAATACAAATTGCATGATTTCTTCATGCGTTACATTATCCATTGAACGTTTGAAGTCTTCAACAGATTCTTTGAATCCGCGTACAATTTCTAAACGTTGTTGTGCAATACCTTCCCCGGCCAATCTTTTTGATTCGGCTTCGGCTTCGGCCTCCTTGATGATTTTAATCTTTTTAGCTTCACCTTCTTCTAAGGCAGCTTCTTTTTCACGTTTAGCAGCATTGATACGGTTCATTGACTCTTTCACCTTTGCATCAGGGTTGATGTCTGTGATGAGTGCTTTGATGATAACATAACCGTATTCAGACATACTTTCCGCTATGTTTTGCTGTACAGCAATCGCGATGTCCTCTTTTTTTGCAAATACATCGTCTAATTCCAACTTGGGAACTTCTGCACGAACATCGTCAAAAACGTAAGAAGCGATTTGGTTACGTGGATTGTCTAATGAATAGTATGCCTCCTTAATCTTATCGCGAGCAATTTTGTATTGAACAGAGACTTGTAAATGAACGAATACATCGTCCATAGTCTTAGTTTCGATTTCAACGTCTAACTGTTGTACTCTCAAGTTGACAGTCGCAGCTTTGCGATCAATGAAAGGAATAATTAATCCAAAACCCGAATTTGCAACTCGATTGAATTTTCCTAATCGTTCAAGAATAACAGCTGTTTGTTCTCTTACAATGATTACTGCTTTGATAATCAAAAGTACACCGATTAATATCCAAAAGATATTTCCGAATATACTAAATGGGACTTCTAGTTCGTGTTGCATAAGCGTATATTTTAGTTAATTACTGTATTGTTAGCTTTTTCTCGAGCTCTTCCAAGTAACCTCTAAATTGCTTGTCAGTTTCCGATAAGTTGACAACAGTTCTACAAGCATGCAGTACAGTTGCGTGATCTTTTCCTCCACAGTGAGCTCCAATATTTGCCAAAGAAGATTTTGTCATTTTCTTTGAAAAATACATTGAAATCTGTCTTGCTTGGACTACTTCACGTTTACGTGTTTTTGACTTCAACATCTCAATTGGTAAGTCGAAATAATCACAAACAATCTTTTGAATG
>DATGOZ010000302.1:0-8387 GCA_035305395.1 Taishania sp.
CAACCTCAGGTAATCATCAAAGAAATTGATGGAGTTAAATGTGAGCCAGTAGAAGAGTTGACAATTGATATTCCTGAAGTTAACTCTGGTACAGCAGTGGAAGCAGTTTCTAAGAGAAAAGGTGAAATGAAAAACATGGAGCCTAAAGGTGATCGTATGATTATCACATTTGAAATTCCTTCACGTGGTATCATTGGATTGAGAAATTACTTGTTGACAGCAACTGCGGGTGAAGCAATTATGACGCACCGTTTCTTAGAATACCAACCATACAAAGGTGAAATTCCTGGACGTATGAATGGTTCATTGATTTCTATGGAACAAGGGACTGCAATTCCTTTCTCATTGTCAAACTTACAAGAACGTGGTATCTTCTTCGTGAATCCAAATGATGAGATTTATGAAGGTCAAGTAATTGGTGAGCATACAAGGTCTAATGACTTAGTTGTCAATGTTACAAAAACTAAAAAGTTGACCAATATGCGCTCTTCTGGTGCTGATGATAAAGTGAAAATTGCACCGCCAAAAGTATTCTCTTTGGAAGAATGTTTGGAATACATACAAGCTGATGAATACGTTGAAGTTACTCCACAAAGTCTACGTATGAGAAAGATTTTGTTGAAGGAAACAGATCGTAAGAGAGCAGGTAAATAGTCTTCTTATAAAAGATAACACTAGAACTTGACAAAATCGGTATTCGTAAGTTGATATTGGTTTTAAAAGTTGTAAATAAATGACTTATAAAATGAACACTCTTTATGGGTGTTCATTTTTTGTTAAAAAAAAGTTTTGAGTCACATAATAAGGGTTCTGTTTTTTATTACATTTATAGTATATTGTGATTTATGTTTGATAGTGAAGATGATGATTTTTTCGATGCAAATCTAAATGAGGATATTGCAAATTTCGAAAACTATTTAAAAGGCGGAACTATGGGATTCGTTGAGAGTGATCGTTTAGAGTTTCTAATTGACCATTACTTAATGAATAGTCTGTACACAAAAGCAAACTTAGCATCTGATTTTGCTAGAGAACAATACCCATACTATCCAGTTTTTACAATTAGAAAAGCACAGGCAATGTCAGCCCTTGGTCAACTCAAGGAAGCGTTGAATTTATTGAATTCGGTTGAAAAGCTAGAAATTGACTCAATGGAATTACTTTTGACCAAAGCTTCTATTTTTAGTCAATTACGTGACCATAAACAAGCAATTAAATATTTCAACGAAGCACTCAATATTGTGGAAGGAGAAGAAGATCGAGATGAAATTTATTTGGATTTATCTTTGGAATACCAAGCTTTGAGAGATTATAATGGAGCGATTCGTGTTTTGAAAGAGGCAATTCGAATCAACTCAGGAAACGAGGGCGCAATTTATGAGCTAGCTTATTGTTATGATCAACTAGGAGATTACAACCAAGCAATTAAATGTTACTTAGACTTTATTGATGAGAATCCATATTCGTTTACTGCATGGTATAATCTTGGAAATGCATATTCAAAATCCGAAGAATACGAAAAAGCCGTTGATGCTTACGGGTATTGTATCGTAATCAATGAAGATTTCGGTCCTGTTTATTTCAATTTAGGCAATGCCTATATGGGATTAGATAATTATGATAAAGCAATTGAATCATTCGAAAAATGCATGGATTTGGATGGCGAAGATCCGATGGCTTTTTGTTATTTGGGAGAATGTTTTGAACAGAAGGGTGAATTGGAATTAGCGGAATCATATTATCGCAAAAGCCTTGATATCTCTCCAATGCTAGCTGATGCATGGTTGGGGTTAGGAATTGTAGCTGATTTGAAAGGAGATACAAACGAAGGACTTTCATTGATATTGAAAGCTTCTGAATTAGATCCCAAAAATGCTGGTATTTTCCATGTACTTGCAGGTGCGTATGAAAAATTAGAAAATGTTGAAGCTGCTGCATATTGCTACGATAAGTCGTTGAAATTAGATAGCACCGATGAAGATTGTTTACGTGGATTCATCACCTTGCTTCAAAAAGTAGAAACACATACAGAAATACTAGGTTTTCTTGAAAACTTCAATACTGAATACGGAGTAAATGATTCCGTCTCTCTATTGATTGTCAATCAACTTTGGTTGATGGGGAGAAGGGAAGAATCATTAACTTTGTTCAAAAAATGTATAGAAACTGATGCTGAATACGCAAAAGAAATCTATGAAATAAATAGTGAATTGTTGAATGTGGATGATTTTATCCGACTAACTGATATTTAAAAACAAAAACAATGAATTTTGAATTACCTTATATCCCTCAAAGGTCAGCAAAACCAAGAGTGAAGGGGGTTACAATGATGATGGATAAAGGCATGAGTTTAATGGATACGGAATCATTTATCCAAGCAAATGCCGACCTTACTGACTTAGTAAAATTCGGATTTGGTACAGCTTATGTAACAAAAGATTTAGAGAAGAAGTTAGCAATGTACCGTGAGGCAAACATTCGCCCATACTTCGGTGGGACATTGTTTGAAGTTTTCTATGCGAGAGGAAAATTTGAAGATTATCTAAGATTGTTGGATAAATTCAAAATGGACTTAGTGGAAATTTCTGATGGTTCAATTATTATCAATCACGACGAAAAATGTGAGTTGATTGTTCGAATGGCAAAAGAAAGAAGAGTTTTGTCTGAAGTTGGTTCAAAAGATTCTGGTATTTTGATTTCTCCAGCAAGATGGATTAAAATGATGAGTAATGAATTGAAAGCTGGTTCTTGGAAAGTAATTGCTGAAGGAAGAGAGGCTGGAAATGTTGGTGTATTTAGACCTAATGGTACTGCTCATACAATGTTAATCAACAAGATTATAGCTAAGGTTAAACCCGAAGATATATTATGGGAAGCACCGCAGAAGAATCAACAAGTATGGTTCATCAAATTGTTTGGCGCTGAAGTAAACTTAGGAAATATCGCTCCAAATGATATGATTCCATTGGAGTGTTTACGTTTGGGACTTCGTGGTGATACGTTCTTCGATTTCCTACCTGCTGATTATGCAAAACGTTTGAAACAGGTAAATGATGAAAACGAAATCGCTCTTATGGGAGACGATGAAGAATAAATAAAATCATCAAAAGATTTGTAAAGTGGAAGTTAGAAATAGCTTCCACTTTTTTATTTTAAGAATTTTTCAGCTACTTATTTATTAAGAAATCAACTAATTATGTTGTATTTCAATTTATTTTATATAACAAAAATGAAATTATTCAATTCGTTAAGTATTACAACTTGATGGGGCAAGAAGTTTCTCCTGATACAAAAGGATTAGTTATTGCAGTTGATGCTTTTGGCAATAAACATAAGATCTACAAGTAAACGTTCTCAAAGACGATTCTGAATTACCTTAGAAATGAAATTAAACATTTGATGGGGGAGGAAGGTTCTCCACTCAACATCGTCGAGCTGTCCTCCCATGAAAACATAATGATCTATATTTGCATGTTGCATTTCTCGGCTAACATGAGGATGAAAATTAACAAACGTAACCCAACCATCCTCTATATCATCTATCCATTCTTCGTAATAACTATCATCTGAGGCATGGAAATTTAGCACGTTTTCACCAATTAGAATAAACTTTGTAATTCCCTCTGCGATTAATAAATCAATGATATCACGTTTCAAAGTCATGATATCATTCTCAATCGTATCATTCCATTCACCAATTAATTCAATAATAGAGTAACCATCTTGATAATCTGTAAACAATATTTTGATATACAGCGTGTCTGAACCAATTTCATCCCATTGAGGGTGAATCACATAGTTATAAATACGGTTTGTAAACTCAAACTCACTATAAATCCTTCCATAAAATGGTGAAAGTTCATCATCTTCTGCGGTGTAATAACCTCTCCATCCGAAAAATGGTTCAACTAAATGCATTTCAGTTCTGTTTACTTGAATTAATCCCTGCGATATATCCCGTTGTCCAAGCTGCTTGAAAATTGAATCCACCAGTGATTCCATCAATATCCAAGACTTCACCTGCAAAATACAGACCTCTTACTTTTTTTGATTCCATTGTGCTGAAATCTATTTCAGACAAACTAACTCCTCCAGCAGTTACAAATTCTTCCTTAAACGTCGTTTTCCCAGAAACAGTATATCGATCAAAAAGTAATGCTGTTACGAGTTTATTAATTGATTTCTTTTCTAAGTCCTTCCACCTGATATTTTCAGGTAATTCATATTTATTAAGTAAAAAAGTCCATATTTTATTGGTAATAGGAAAAGGATTCGCGTTACGTAAGTATTTTTCTCCTTGTTCCTTTTTTTGCTTCTCCAAAAAATCCCTTAGTTCATTTTCTTTACACATATCTAGCCAGTTGACAAAAACCGCAAATTGATATTTTTTTTCTTCAAGAATTCTTGCTCCCCATGCAGAAAGTTGGAGAATTGCTGGACCGCTCATTCCCCAATGTGTAATGAGCAATGGACCTCTTCCAACTAACTTTGTTCCTTCAATTTTTACAGTAGTTTTTTCTACGACATTTCCCATTAATTCACAAATGGGATTTTTAGGCATGTTGAATGTAAATAGGGAAGGGACAGGATGAATAATTGTCAACCCAATATTTTCTAACCACGAAAGTCCACTAATTTTGGGTTGACCACCTATCGTTACGATTACTTTTTTTGCTATGACTGATTCATTATTTGAAGTAATTACAAAGCAATTATCTTGTTTTTCAATGGATTGAATTGAGGATTGTGATTTTAGTTCAATTTTCTTGTCTGAAACTTCTTTTAAGAAACAATCGATAATTACCTGTGAATCATTTGCTAATGGAAAAATACAATTATCGGGATAAGTTTTTAGCATTACACCTCTTGATTCAAACCAGTCTATTGTTGATTTAGCATTGAACTGATGAAAAGCTTTGCGCAATTGTTTTTCTCCTCTCGGATAGTTTTTAGCCAATTCATCGATATCGAATGTTGCGTTTGTAACATTACAACGTCCACCACCAGAAATTTTTACCTTCGATAGAAATTTGTTTGATTTCTCAAAAATTACAACACGATTAGATTCTGTTTTAGCATGAATCGCAGCAAAAAATCCTGCTGCACCACCACCAATAACTGCGACATCAATTAATTGATTCCCTTCAAATTGATTCATTTACTTCTTTTTCTTCGTACTTCGCTGAATTTGATCGTCCTCTGCATCTGATGTTGTTGGAGCTCCAAAAGAATATGTCTCATTACCATGTTCATCGTAATGATGATCTTCAATTAATACATTTTTAGAATAAACAGCTAAACGTTTTGGTTTTTGATCTGGATAATATTCCTCAAATTTTCCTTCTTTTTGACCTTTTTTATCATACGTTTCCAACGTTTGAATGTGACCTTGGTAGTAAAACATTTTAAATTCACCCGATTTCACACCGTTATCCCAATTCTCTGTTCGCAACAAAACACCATCGTCATAAAAGAATTTTTGAACACCATGCCGTTTATTTTGGAGGTAATTTGATTCCTCAATAACAACTCCATTTGTGTTGTACATTTTAGATTTTCCATCCAACAAGCCATTGACGTAGTTGATTTCTTTATAAAGTTTTGATCCCTTATAATATTGTTTTCTCAATCCATGTAGAACACCATCCTTGTATGTTTCGTATTTCGTTGTGTCTCCATTAGCATTGAAATAAATTTGAACTCCATGTTTTTGCCCAAGGTAATAATTCATTTCCCAAGCTTTCACTTGTGTTGAATCGTAAAAATACATCCAGGTACCAGATTCAGCTCCTTGGATGTGCGAACGAATGGCTTGGATGCAACCATCTTCGTAATATGTTGTGTCAACACCATGTTCTTTTCCATTCACAAAAGATATACGACGTTCAATCAAACCATTCATAAAGCAAGACTCGCATGTACCTGTAAATGGTTTTCCAGCTCCAGTGCGATTGACATTATCTTTTGCCTTTTTCAAAAATAAATCGGCTTCGTGACTATATTCCAATTCTTCGTTACAATCTACAACACCAGCCAATTTACCACATTCCCAGCTATCAATTGTTTTCTTACGTTGTTCAACAGCTTTCATATAACATGGTTGCTCATTACTTGTATTTTTGAGCGAAGTAATTTGAGCAAGAACACGTGTACCCAACAAGAGAATTGATAAAATAAAAATTAGTTGCTTCATAATTTATTTTTTGTAAAAATACGGTCAATAATCGTACCTTATTTTATTCCAATTGGAAAGTTTTCCATATTTCGAATATAATATCTCTAAATTGCAAAATAAAAGGTCGCTAGTTATTAGCGACCTTTTCAAATTCGTATGAATATAGATTAATCCTTAAGGATATTTCTAGAAATAACGATTTTTTGAACCTCAGAAGTACCTTCGTAAATTTGAGTAATTTTTGCATCACGCATCAAACGTTCAACATGGTATTCTTTAACGAAACCGTACCCCCCGTGAATTTGAACTGCCTCAACAGTTTGTTCCATTGCAACTTTAGAAGCATACAATTTAGCCATTGCAGACGATTGATCGTAGTTGCGTCCGTTATCTTTATCCAAAGCAGCACGGTAAACTAACAAACGAGCAGCTTCAATTTCAGTAGCCATATCAGCTAATTTGAAAGCAATTGCTTGGTGTTGTCCAATTGTTTTTCCAAATGCTTTTCTTTCTTTAGCATAAGCTGTAGCCAATTCAAATGCTCCAGCAGCAATACCTAAAGCTTGTGAAGCAATACCAATTCTACCTCCAGATAAAACTTTCATTGCGAAAGTAAATCCAAATCCATCTTCACCAATTCTGTTTTCTTTTGGAACTTTTACGTCGTTGAAAAGAAGTGTATGTGTATCACTTCCACGAATTCCCATTTTATCTTCTTTCGCTCCAACAACAAAACCTTCCATTCCTCGTTCAACGATGAATGCGTTAATTCCTTTGTGACCAGCTTCAACGTTAGTTTGAGCGATAACTAAGTAAGTAGAAGCAGAAGAACCATTTGTAATCCAGTTTTTAGTACCGTTCAACAAGTAGTAGTCCCCCATATCAATTGCAGTTGTTCTTTGCGAAGTTGCGTCAGAACCTGCTTCTGGCTCAGATAAACAAAAAGCTCCAATCTTTTCACCTTTTGCTAAAGGAACTAAATATTTTTGTTTTTGCTCCTCTGTACCGTATTTTTCCAATCCCCAACATACAAGAGAGTTGTTAACCGACATACATACAGATGTTGAAGCATCTACTTTTGAAATTTCTTCCATTGCCAAAACGTATGAAAGTGTATCCATTCCACTTCCTCCATATTTTGGATCAACCATCATCCCCATAAAACCAAGTTCACCTAATTGCTTGATTTCTTCTGCAGGGAATTGTTGTTTATTATCGCGTTCAATAACGCCTGGTTTCAATACATTTTGTGCAAAATCTCTTGCAGCAGCTTTTACTGCTAAATGTTCTTCTGATAATTCAAATTTCATAGCTATTTTTATGGTTTCATTCCGAGTACATGCAAAAATAATCAAATATTAAAAAAATGCAATATAAAGAACGCTCAAGCTATAATTTAATTGGATTAATGTCAGGAACATCTTTGGACGGATTAGATATTTGCTATGCCAATTTTCAATTTACAGAAAATAAATGGAGTTACAATGTATTGCATACTGAGACTGTTACATACCCAGAAGTCCTGCTAAACCAACTAAAAAATGCGATGAATTTATCAGGATTAGATTTGTTTTTATTAGATAAGCAAGTAGGAGACTTTTATGGTAAATCCATCAATCAATTCATTGAAAAAAATCAACTTGACAAATCAACAATAGATGCAATTGCTTCGCATGGACAAACAATTTTTCATCAACCAGAAAAAGGTTTAACTGTTCAAATTGGTTGCGGCGAATCGATTGCTGTTACAACTGGTATCAAAACCATTAATGATTTTCGTAAAAAAGATGTGCTTTATGGTGGACAAGGAGCACCGCTCGTTCCAATAGGAGATTTATTATTATTTTCTAAAAATGCAGATGCTTTCTTAAACATTGGAGGTTTTGCAAATTTCTCAAAACTTCAAGTTGATGGTTCTGTTTTGGCTCACGACATTTGTCCTGCTAACATTCTTATCAATTACTTCACAAGACAACTTGGACTAGAATACGATAAGGATGGTGAAATAGCTTCAAAAGGTTCTATCGATCAAGAATTATTAAATCAACTAAATGAATTAGATCTTTATTATCAAAAACAACCTCAATCGTTAGGTTGGGAGTGGATTGAAAAAGAAATGTTACCACTATTATTGCGTTCAACATGTTCCATCGAAGATAAAATTGCAACTGTAACAGAACACGCAGCTATTCAAATCTCCAATCGATTGAAT
>DATGOZ010000303.1:0-2132 GCA_035305395.1 Taishania sp.
CAAGGGAATTTGATACACAAGCTCCCCACAACGTTATTCTCTTCAATTTCATTACGTCGATCATCCATCAAAACTGGTTGAATACCAGGCAAAGGCAAAGTCGCATAGGTTGGTTTTGTTGGTGTCACAAAAGGAATTGGTGCAATCATAATCCCTCCTGTTTCCGTTTGCCACCACGTATCTGTTATCGGAGCTTTTTTGCGTCCAATATGATTATTGTACCAATGCCACGCTTCTTCGTTGATTGGCTCTCCAACAGATCCCATTACTTTGATTGAAGATAAATCATGTCCTTCCACAAAGCTCACACTTTCTTTTGCCAAGGCACGAATTGCAGTTGGAGCTGTGTAGAATTGGTTGACTTTATGTTTGTCTATTACATCCCAAAAACGACCGTGATCTGGGTATGATGGAATCCCTTCAAAAATCACTGTTGTAGCACCATTCAACAACGGTCCATACACGATGTATGAGTGACCTGTTATCCAGCCGATATCGGCTGTACACCAATATACATCTTGCTCTTGATAATTAAAAATATTTTTGAAAGTATAGGCTGTATAAACCATGTATCCACCGCATGTGTGAACCATTCCTTTTGGCTTCCCAGTCGAACCAGAAGTATATAAAATGAACAGCGGATCTTCCGCGTCCATGATTTCAGCTAAATGATCTTTTGGAGCTTCATCCAACAACGGTTGAATCCACTGATCTCGTCCATCTAGCATATTGATATTCGAATTGATACGATTTACAACCAACACTTTTTCAACTGAAGGACAGGTTTGCAATGCTTCATCAACAATTCCTTTTAGGTCAATTGTTTTATTTCCACGGTACGAACCATCGGAAGTAATTACCAATTTGCATCCTGAATCTTGCATACGTGAAGCTAATGCAGATGCGGAAAATCCAGCAAAAACTACCGAGTGAATTGCTCCTACACGTGCACAAGCTAACAAAGCAACTGCCAATTCAGGAATCATAGGCAAATAAATACATACGCGATCTCCTTTTTGAATTCCTTGTGCTTTTAATACATTCGCCATTTTGCAAACACGTTCATGTAATTCCAAATAAGTTATGTGTTGTGCTGACTCATTCGGATCGTTTGGTTCAAAAATAATTGCCGTCTTGTCTCCTCTTTTATTCAAGTGACGATCCAAACAATTTCTAACAATGTTCATTTTTCCGTTTCTAAACCACGAAAACTTCGCATTGATCATATCATAATCCAAAACCTTATCCCATTTTTGATACCAAGTAAAATTTTCATCCGCCAACTCTCCCCAAAATCCTTCAGGATCTTTTACCGATTTATTATATATTTTAAAATAACGCTCTAAACTTTTAATTTCATAACTACTCATATTCAATGACTTAGGTTTTATCACGATTTTATTAATGCTTATCTATTTCTATATTCTAACATTGATTCTTAAATTTCTATCAAGCTTGATTGTTGATTTTTACAACTGTATAACCGAAGCAAAACGAATGTACCAAGAAAAGTTTGTTTCTCAAAATTTAGTAATTGTGTTAAGAGAAAATTTGTAGATAGAAATTTATTCACACTCGAAATAAAAGAATTGAATCATTAACTAATTAATTGTTATATTCCCTTATAAATTTTACTTACAGTCAATGAAACAAGTTCCATTAATAATATGGTTTACCTACTATTTCACAAGCATTACTTACGGACAAAGTAACGGTCATTGTGCTTGTGAAAATCCTTTCATTCAAATATTGGAATATACGGATGCTAAAAATCAACTCGTTGTTTGTGGGACAAAATCAGATTCTGACTCACTTATTTTTGAATTAACTGTTTTTGATTGTTTACGTGATTCGTTTTTGCTCGACTTCCGATTTGATGAGATTTTTCCTCATTCAGTAAAACAGATTCATGATGGGTTTGTTATAACTGATTATCATTTTGCACCCATCGGAGACGATTGGAAATTGTCCTTACTTCCATTTTCAGAAATAACATACACATTTACCACAAATGGTGAATTAACAAAAATCGAAAGACTCATTTTTAACTACCCCAAACTCTCATTCAAACAACAAAACGATATCAAATTGCTTTGTCATAAGTTAAAAAGCTACCAAGGAAAACCTAAACT
>DATGOZ010000304.1:0-2396 GCA_035305395.1 Taishania sp.
TCATTAAAATATTTTGTCTGGATTTAGAATATTGTTTGGATCGAACAATTGTTTGATTGACTTCATCAAATTAAGTGAAGTCGAACTAAAGGCAATATCCATGTACTGTTTCTGAACCAATCCAATTCCATGTTCTCCCGAGATTGTTCCGCCCATTTTAACAACTTCTTGGAACAACTCTCGAATCGCAACAGTTAATTCATTATTCCATTGCTCATCAGACATATCTCCCTTAATGATGTTGATATGCAGATTGCCATCCCCAGCATGACCATAGCACACAGATTTGAATCCATATTTTTGACCTAAATCCTTAACCGTTTTCAGAAGATTTGGAAGCTGATATCTTGGTACCACTGTATCCTCTTCTTTATATATGGATTGCGCTTTCACAGCTTCACCAACTTTTCTACGAAGCGACCAAAGCAATGTTTTTTGTGCTTGTGTATCTGCAAACAAAATTTCGTCCGTATCGAATTGTTCCAATACCCCCATGATTGATTCACATTCGCGCATTAAGAGTTCTTCATCAAAACCATCCAATTCGATCAATAGATGTGCTTCGTGATCATCTTTGACTTCGATGCTGAAATCATTCGTGTATTGTTGCGTGCAAATTAACGCATCTCGTTCCATGAATTCTAAACCACTTGGAATGATTCCATGCTTATAAATTTCAGCTACAGCTTTACATGCATCTGTTGCTTTATGGAAAGGAACCAACAACAAAATATCTTTTGTCGGATGAGGAAGTAATTTTAATACGATTTTGGTGATCACTCCAAGTGTTCCTTCTGATCCAACAATTAATTGCGTTAAATTATATCCTGTTGCATTTTTCAAGACATTAGCTCCCGTCCAAATTACTTCTCCATTTGGCAACACAACTTCCAAATTGAGTACGTAATCTTTCGTTACTCCATATTTTACTGCTTTCGGTCCACCCGAATTCTCAGATACATTTCCACCAATGAAACAACTTCCCTTACTTGCTGGATCTGGTGGATAAAACAACCCTTTTTGTCGAACTGTATCTTGCAACACTTCGGTAATAACACCTGGTTCTGTTATTACTTGATGGTTGTTTTCATCAATTAACAGAATTTCATTGAAGCGCTCCATAGAAAGAGCTACACCTCCGTGCATAGGAATTGCACCACCGCTTAATCCTGTGCGGGCGCCCATTGGGGTAATTGGGATCTGATGTTGATTGCAATATGAAAGAATCTTACTGACCTCCTCCACTTGGCGAGGTTTCAAAACACACGATGGAAACTGTTTGATGTCTTCAGTTTCATCGTGACTGTATTTGTCTAATGACTCTGAATCTGTTAGACAATAATCGCCTAATAATTCTTTAAAATAGAGGATGTGTTCTTTCATATAACAAATATACGAGAACAGATTAAATAGATGATTTCCTATTTGATAAATGTAAAATCTAAGCGACCAAGATTCACTCCAGCCCATCCAACTTGATTAATGAGCACGGTTTTTCCATCCAAATTCGTTTCCTCTACAGGTTTTTCTAGGAATGTATGCGTATGTCCACCTATAATTAAGTCAATATTTCGAGTAGATCTTGCCAAAATCCGATCTGAAACCTTCGTTGGGTTTTCGTAATCAAAGCCAAGATGCGACAAACAAATCACAAAATCACAACCCTTATTCTTTAAAATTTTGGCTTGCTGATTTGCTATATGAATCGGATCTAAATATTTTGCGTTTTCATAGCAAGATTTGGCAATCAAACCTTCCATCTCTACACCCAATCCTAAAATTCCAATCTTTAATTTTCCTTTTTCGATGATTAGATGATCAATGGTTTCACCAGCCAATACTGTATCCGAAAAATCATAGTTGCTACAAACAAATGGGAAGGTTGCGTGTTTTTTTGCATCCTTGAACGCTTGTAATCCTAAATCAAATTCGTGATTTCCCATTGTCGAAGCTTCATATCCCATTTCAGACATCAATTTCATTTCAAGCACACCACGATATTTGTTGAAATAAGGAGTTCCTTGAAATAAATCTCCAGCATCAATTAGCAAAACATGTTCTTCTTCACTACGAATTTTTTGAATTTGTTGATGTCTCCAAACTACACCTCCACGATTTGGAAATTTCGCATGATTGGGTGGAAAAGGGTCAATGTTTGAATGTGTGTCATTGGTATGAAGTACTGTCAACTTAATCTCTTTCTTTGTTGACTTTGCGACCACCTGCGGACTAACAATTAATCCACCAGCTACGACAAATGAATGCTTTACAAAATCCCTTCTTCTCATTTCAAAATAATTCGCTGTGTTGGGTCACTATTCAACGTTCCTTGGATTGTTGCTTCTTCCATCAAACAATCACGCACCAATTTAGCTGTAAAGTTAGTCTCTTTTGCT
>DATGOZ010000305.1:0-2691 GCA_035305395.1 Taishania sp.
GTAGTCAAATGTAAAGTCGTCGTAGTAACCTTTTTGCAATTTGATTGTCAATTCATTTGTAAAACTGTTAATTTCATACGACGCACATTTTGTAATATATCCCCATTTCCCCGCTGTTACGGTATATATTTCCTCATAATACAATGTCATATCTTCTTCACCAATTCCATTGGTTATTCCATCATGTGAAACCAAATCTGTTTCAAATTTTAAATTGACATTTGAAATAGGATTGTTGGTTTGTTCATCAATAACTTTTACATGCAGTTGATAAGGAGGGATTGGAATCATTTGTATATCGTGTGTTGTAATGACACCATTAGTAAGCACGATGTTATCCATCTCAGTATAGTACCCAATCTTTTCATATGTTACTGAAGCGACACCACCATTAGCCCTTCCTGTTGCGTAGAATCCTGTTTCATTCGAACGATTTTCATGTTCGTTGTTGTAAATCGTGATTTTAACATCGTCGATTGGTAAGCCAGTTGAGATATCTGTTATCGTTCCTTCTAGATAAGCGGCTTTTTGATAGCTTACTCCCAAAACATACAAACCATATTCACGATCTGTTGCTAAGACATTTCCAGATGGAAGGTATGGGTAAGCTCCCCAGCAACCATCAAAACCAGTGGTTTGATAAGGGTATGTGTCATATTTAGCTACTTCGATGAGGTTGTAGGGATAGGTTGCATCGTGAATTGTTACACCATCAGAATAATAACTTGTGATAAGAAAATCGTTTAGAAAATGTACGTTGTGTGGAACGACATTTCTTCCAGGTGAACTTTGAATTCGATCGATTTCAAAGATGTTGTTTAAATCTGAAATATCGTAAGCTCCAATGAAACCACCAGAAACTTCATCTGTTGTGAAAGCAAAATTTCCATCTGGTGTAGGCCAAACGTTGTGCGTAAAATTTGAAGGTGTTGTATGTGTTCCGAGAAGTACAGGGTTATGGATGTCTGAGATATCTACCACGCTAAAAAAACCATCATATATGTGACCCAAATACATCAAGTTATTTTGTACAACTCCGTCGTGACAGTACCAATTGTCGAATTCACTTACGCGAATTGGGTTCATTGGATCGGTATGAATGTCCAAGATTTGCACTCCTCCATTTCCTACTTTTGTTCCGAATAAAAAGCAGTAACCATTGTCAGCATAAACTGTGTGTGCGCTCATGATTGATACCCCACCATCGCCCATGTAATAGTTAACAGGAAGATCATGGGAATGTGGTAGTGGACGCAAATCAATGATTAGCAATCCACTTTGTGCTTCAGTTGAAACGTAGGCAAAATCACCCCAAGTCACCATGTCACGCCAAATTGATTCTGTTCCTGGTTCCCAAAATACTTCAACAGGATTGGTTGGATCAGTTATGTCAACAATGGATGTTCCCTTTGTTGTCCCAACGATTGCATATTCGTTTCCTTCTTCATCGGTATATCCCCAAATATCATTGAGTTGAGCATCGTGAAGCTCTTGGTAGTTTAAGTTTGATAGCAATTGCATTGTTGTTTGACTGAATGAAGTCAAACAGGTTGTAATCAGCAGTATAGCGAGTAGAAATAATTTCATGGAATTCCTTTTGAAGCTAAAGTTAGTAAAAAAGAACTTAAATAATTTGTTCATTTACTGTAAGGTATTTTTATGACACTATTATGACCAATAATCCTTTGCAATGCTTATTTTTGTGCCACACTTAATTTAGGGTAGACATGAATAAGTTTTTGAAGGGATTTTTCTCTATGAGGATGATGGCATTAGGTTTAATCGTTTTCTTATTTGCTATTGCAGTAGCCACATTTTTAGAGTCAATTTACAATATCCAAACAGCAAAATTGATTATTTACAATGCAATTTGGTTTGAATTGTTATTAGTCTACCTGACAATTAGTTTGATCGTAAATATTTTTCGCTATCAGATGTGGAAGCGAGAGAAGATTGCGATGTTTATGTTTCACATTTCTTTCATCGTTATTCTAATAGGTGCTGGAATCACTCGATATGTTGGATTTGAAGGTATCATGCGTTTGCCAGAACCGGATTCACAAACTGGAGTTTTGAGACCAGTAGATTTCATCTATTCTGCTGATCCACGTTTGAAAGTATTCATCGAAAACAAGTATATTGAAGAAACATTGTACTTGTCAGAACAGGTTAAAACTAATTTTAAAGTTGATTTCAATTTCCCTGAAAAAGGTAAGAATATTCGTGTTGAATTAATCAATTTCCAGTCAAAGCACATAGACAGTTTGATTGTGAATGATACGATTTCTGATTATGTATTGGATATCGTTACAGGTGGTAAGAAATCAAACTATATTGCGAAGAATGAATTCATGATGATTGGAAATTATCCACTTTCTTTTGAGAAAAAAGATGCAATGCCTGGAGGTATTGATATCTTCAATAAAGATGGAAAGATGATGATTAGATCGGGAATTGAGATGAAATACTTGCCAATGGCGCAAATGCAAAAGATTCGCCAAAGTGGTATGGATGTTCCAGATTCTATGTTTGTGACAATTCCAGCTGATACATTGGTGCCATTCAACACAACGACATTGTATTACATTGGAGAAGAGTCGTTTGTTTTCAAGGAAGTTATCAATCATGCGCGTGTAATGCGTGTTCCTTCTGGTCGTAAAGATGTAGGTGAAGACTTCGTTACGTTGAAAA
>DATGOZ010000306.1:0-2891 GCA_035305395.1 Taishania sp.
TGTATAAACAGGTGTTTTTAACTGAAAAAGTATATGTGAGCGCCCATTATTAGGATTGGCAACTAATAAGTTCGGTAATGGAATTCCAACTAAGCCATATAATATTTCTGATAATGAAGACTCATAATCCAAATCAAACACTAGATAATGCAAATAGTATGGACTATTAGGTTGTATATACTTGTACTTTAAAGAAATTTCTTTAGGCCTGATAATAAGACCATAATCCAGATTATCTGAACAGTAAGGCTTTTTAGGTAATCTGTCTTGAAATTGATCAAGCAGAAAAGATAATTGTTGCATTTGCTTAGCTTCACTATTTGCAAATGCACAATGAGCATGTATTATTAATACAGTTCATGTGCAAGCATGTTCTAAGAATTCAAGCCCTGTAACTTCCTGTCCGGCAAGATTGAAAGTTATGGGGCTTTTTCATATCTGTAATTTATACAATATATCTAACTTATAATTCAATTCAACCGAAAAAGTACATATAAGATAAAACTTTTTTAAAAAACTTACGTAAGTTAAATAACTTAAATAAGTTAGGTAAATTTATAAGCATGTGAATCCATTGATCTTCTTTATTATTTGACTATACTTAAGTTAAATAAGTTACGTAAGTTAAATAAAAATGATCATATTAGTTGGTGGTGAAAAGGGTGGATCTGGAAAAAGCTGTTTAGCCCAGAATTTAGCAGTTTATTTGCAAGCGAATGAACGAGACATCTTATTACTCGATGCAGATCCGCAAGGTACAACAACCGATTGGATCAAAGAACGTGATGAAAATTCAGCTGTAAGAAATATTCCATCAGTACAAGCTTCAGGGAATATTCGACAAATCCTAATGGACTTATCAAAGCGATACCAAGATATTATTATTGATGCGGGTGGACAGGATTCTGAAGCTTTACGTTCTGCAATGACTGTTTCTACACACATGCTTTTACCTTTCCGTCCTAAAAGACGAGATCTAAAAACATTAGTACATGTAGAAAAATTAATACGTCTAGCAAAAGCTGTTAATCCTGAACTCTATACAAGAGCAGTCATTACTCAATGTCCAACTTTACCTAGTCAATTTCAACGCATCTTAGATGCCAAAGAAGCATGTGAATCGTTCGATCTCATTCCATTAAATAATTTTACGTGTAATCGAAACATATATGATGATGCTGACGAAAATGGCCTATCCGTTTTTGAAATGTCATCTGATGAAAAAGCTAAGCAAGAAATTGAACAAATTGCTAAAGAATTCCTGGGAGAACTCTAATGGCTTTAAAGGGTTTAAAAAGGGAAGATCTAGATTCTAAAAATGAAAAATTAGTTGATGATTTTATTTCGGGTGCATCGAAAAATGTTCAAGAACTAACTCCATCAAACGCCAAATTTCAAAGATACACATTTTCTTTAACAGAGGATGTGAGTGAACAGATTAATGATCTGAAAGTAAGATGTCGTGTTGCTAAAGCAAACAGATCTATAATTCTCAAGGCAGCAGTTAACCAACTCAATAATTTATCTGATGAAGAGTTACAAAAATTAATCATGAAAGAATTAGGTTACTAATTATAAGCCACTTTTTTAAAAGTGGCTTTTTTCATTTCTGCCTGAAAATTAATTCCTTATAGAACCCTTCAAAAGTTTTCAAATAATAAGAATCAATTACTTAATATGCTTTTTTGCATTTTTTTGCATAATTAAACAAAGATTCAATTTATATTTCTTTTTAAATCATATATTTATATATAAATTATCTTCGTTTTTTATTAGTGGCATCCTGTAAGGTGCGTATGGTGTGTGAAAAAAAAATCGGTTGAAAACCGATTTTAGAGCGTCAATAAAATAAAGGCTTACAAGTGATCAAAAATAAACCTACCTTCAATAAGAAAAAGTGGCTAAAAAACCATTTGGAAGACATTCTGCACTTAAAAAATGATGGTTTAACCCATTCGTCCATCATTCAAACACTCAAAAAAGAGCAAAACATGCCTTTTGAGTTAGATGAATCGCTGTTAAGTCGCTATCTGAAAGAATTTGTAGAGAATGAATCATCGACGTTAAAAACCAAAACAGCACTGGTAAACAAAGTTGATCGTCAGAGAGAGCGTCTTACACGCCTAAACAGTGAAATACAGAACCATAAACGTCGCTTAGATCGTATGACTGAGCGTGAAATGAAGCTAGAAATCGAAAATAAGAACCTAAAAGAACGTAATCATGTTTTGGAAAACAAATTTTTAGATGGTGATGCACGTTTAGAAGAGCTTTTACGCTACAAAGGACTGCACAACTCAAAATGGAAAATTGCAGAACTGGAGCAGAAAAACGATGATCTATTCCAAACGGTTTTGATGCTTGAAAGACGTGCTGAAAGAGCCGAAATACCTCTTGAGCAAGCACATGAAAAAATTACAGGGCTTGAGAATGAACTCTCGCAGATCAAGCCTGAATACAGGCAACTGGAACAGAATCAGGTACTGTCCAATCAAAAAATTAAGCAACTTGAACTGACGATTGATGCCTTAAAAAATGAAAAACAGGTTCTAGAAAAACAACTTGCCGAAAAAGAAATAGCTGTCATTCACCAAGACCAAGAAAAAATCGAAGAGCTAACTCGTGATCGTCAGAAATTCCTACACGAAAGAAACCAGCTACACATGCTCTCAAAGCGTCTAAAAAGCGATTTAAGCAATTCTGAGCATCAACTGAGTGAAGTATCGAATCTGCTGCATGAAAGCCGAAATAGCGCAAAACAGAAGGACTTATGGCGAGTTTTGGCACTTAGCTTCGCTTGCTTAGCTGTCATTTTCTTTTTGATGTTGATCTTAATCTGAGACCGCATTTTGTTTGAGCCATTATTTCAGCCTCAAAGGGCAGAAATTGGC
>DATGOZ010000307.1:0-4505 GCA_035305395.1 Taishania sp.
CCTTTTGACTTTGTTCAAGGAAGAAATGGAATTGGTATTTGTGGAATTCCGGGACGTTCAAAAACCGAAGGATTCTTCATTGCGGTTCTTCAAAAAACAGATTCGACTCCGAAATCTGCTTCTTTGAGTAAGCATGCTAACAAGTCACTACAATTCCAAAAAGATACAAAGGATATCAGCGAATTTGTGCACACAGAGCATTCTAATTTCTATTTGTGGAATAATCAATTGCTAGCTATTCCAACGCGATTCAATAACGAATGTTTATTGCTTCAAGATAAGATGCATCTCATCAAATGGGGGGTAAATATTGGAGAATTAAGTAGAAAGGGGCTTATTCCAGATCACGATTTAATTATGAATCACACATTGAGAAGGACATTTCAAACAGTTGAATTAGAAGAAAGTCAAGCAGTGAAATATTTACACGGTGATACGTTTCAATTACCATCAAACACCCCAAATGGCTTTGTCGCACCAACTTTTCAAAACGAACCACTCGGTTGGGTTAAAAACATTGGTAATCGTTTCAACAATCATTACCCAAAAGAATATCGAATTCGCATGCGAGTTGATTGATTAGGAAGCCATACAAAAACAAGAAAGGCAATGCTAAGCATTGCCTTTTGGTATCATAATCAGTTTTAATCATTCAACTTCAATACTGCTAAGAATGCTTCCTGAGGCACTTCAACACGACCAACTTGTCTCATGCGTTTTTTACCTTCTTTTTGTTTTTCAAGGAGCTTACGCTTACGTGTAATATCACCACCATAACATTTTGCCGTTACGTCTTTTCTCAACGCCTTGATTGTTTCACGCGCAATTACTTTTGCACCGATTGCAGCTTGAATTGGAATTTCAAATTGCTGTCTTGGAATCAATTCTTTCAATTTCAAACAAATCTTTTTACCTAAGTCAAATGCATTTGAACGGTGAACCAACGCAGAAAGTGCATCCACTTGCTCCCCATTCAACAACAAATCCAACTTAATCAAATCAGACGGTTTGTACCCAATTGGATGGTAATCAAACGAAGCATATCCACGAGAAATTGTTTTTAAGCGATCATAGAAATCAAATACAATCTCTGCCAATGGCATTTCGAATGTCAACTCAACGCGATCTTGTGTCAAATAAACTTGATTGCGTAATTCTCCACGCTTTTCAATACACAAAGTCATAATCGCTCCAACATACTCAGATTTAGTAATAACTTGTGCTTTGATATATGGTTCCTCAATACGATCCATTCCCGAAGGATCAGGCAATTCAGACGGGTTATTTACGATTATTAACTCATCTGGATCTTTCTTCATGAAAGCATGATAAGATACGTTTGGTACAGTCGTAATAACTGTCATGTTAAATTCACGATCCAAACGTTCTTGTATAATTTCCATGTGCAACATTCCCAAGAACCCACAACGGAAACCAAATCCTAAAGCTTGAGAAGATTCAGGTTCAAACACCAATGAAGAGTCATTCAATTGTAATTTTTCCATTGAATAACGCAATTCTTCATAATCGTCTGTATCAACTGGATAAATTCCGGAAAACACCATTGGTTTTACATCTTCAAAACCTTTAATCGCCTCAGAACAAGGGTTTTCTTTTGATGTAATTGTATCTCCTACTTTAACTTCGTTTGCTTGCTTGATACCAGAAATAATGTAACCAACATCTCCAGCCTTTACTTCATTCTTTGGAAGCAAATCCATTTTCAAAACACCGATTTCATCAGCGATATATTCCCTTCCAGTGTTGAAGAATTTTACTTTTTGACCTTTCTTGATAACACCATTCAAGACACGGTAATAAGCAATAATACCACGGAATGGGTTAAAGACTGAGTCAAAAATCATGGCTTGTAAAGGAGCATTTTCATCACCTTTTGGAGCTGGAATACGTTTTACAACAGCCTCAAGAATTTTCTCTACTCCTAACCCTGTTTTCCCTGATGCAGGAATGATATCATCTAAACTACATCCAATCAAATCTACAATTTGATCAGAAACCTCTTCAGGCATAGCACCTGGAAGGTCCATTTTATTTAAAATTGGAATAATTTCCAAGTCATTCTCCAATGCCAAATATAAATTCGAGATTGTTTGTGCTTCGATACCTTGTGAAGCATCTACTATTAACAAAGCTCCTTCACATGCTGCGATAGATCGAGACACTTCATAAGAGAAATCCACGTGTCCCGGAGTGTCAATTAAGTTAAGCACATAGTCTTCCCCTTCAAATTTGTAATTCATTTGAATTGCATGTGATTTGATGGTAATCCCTCTCTCACGTTCCAAATCCATATCGTCTAAAGCCTGCGCTTGCATGTCTCGGTCAGCAATTGTACCAGTAGTTTGTAACAAGCGATCGGCCAACGTACTTTTACCATGGTCGATATGAGCGATAATACAGAAATTTCGAATGTGCTTCATAAATTTTATTAAATATAAATTTGCTTTTTGGCAATAGTTTGCAAAAGTACATCAAAAATTTTTAAATTCGATGTGCATCTCAGCCAATTGTCAAGCAATTCTGGAATAATATTGAATAAATTTTACAATTAATCCACGCGATGAATTCAAACGGTATTCACTACATACATAATGCACCTGAAAGCATTGTCTCCAAATTGGTTAAAAGATACCTCTTATCAATCGATCGTAAGACTTCTCTTTTGCGCATTTTTGAAACCGGAAAATTCAATCACGAGCCTGCTCCTATTCCTAAAAAACTTGACAAATACAATGCAATTGATACACATTACGTGCACAATAGACCTGTTTGGGTACTTAAACCTAGAGGTCGAAAATCGGATAATTATATCTTCTTTTCACATGGTGGAGGTCATCTAAACAATATCACCAAACATCATTGGAACATGATTTATTTCCTCCAAAAACAGACGAATGCAATATTCATTGTTCCTGATTATCCCTTACTTCCAAAACACAATTACAAACACACCTACGAAATGATTGAGGATGCATTCAACCAAGTTGTTGCACCTCTCAATCCAACTAATTTGACATTCATGGGTGACTCAGCTGGGGGAGCTATTTCATTAACACTAGCTCAAATATTGCGAGATAGACAGGCAACACTCCAACCGAAAGATATTATTCTAATCACTCCAGAATTGGATGCATATGAACTTCATAAAGACACTCCGAAATATGAAAAACATGACGTTATGTTAACTGGAGCCATTTTTGATCTCATCAGTCCTCACTATGTAGGCGATTGTCCGCGTGATCACTTCTTAGTTAGTCCGGCACGAGGAAATCTAGATTCAATTGGAAAAATATCCATTTTCACTGCAACTCATGACATCATGCATCCATATGCCCGTGACTTCAAACAACGCTTACTACATGAAAATAGGGAATTTAATTACTTTGAATACCCAAAAATGATTCACGTGTGGACTGCGATTACCTTCATGAAAGAAGCAAGACATGCACTTCGTCAAATGAGTAACATCATAAACCAATCAAAATAAATTCTTTACACTTCAATAAACGAACGTGTGTATTAAAATTTTTTAACTCTTTCAGTTTTAACTTTTGAGTGAAACAACGTACCTTAGTAGTATCAATTGATGCTTACATTCTCCTTTACAATTACGCTTAATTTTGATTTGACATGAAACGTTTACTTGGCATATTTCTAATTGTATTTTGTCTTTTTCAATCGCAAACTTTTGGGCAAATTACTGCATCTAAAAACATTATTACGGATGCCGTCTTTCCAGGTGGTCCAAATGAAATGACAAAATTCATTCAAGAAAACATCACTATTCCCGAAGATTTCAAAGGAACAGGGATTGTAAGTGTGCGTTTCGAAATTAGTCCAGAAGGTGATGTTATCAACCCTTTTGTACGTCGTGGTATTCCAGAATGTCCTCAATGTAACGAAGAGGCTATTGCTGTTTTAAACAAAATGCCGAAATGGAAACCTGCGTTCTCGACAGTAGAAAACAAACCTGTTTCTTCCATCTTTGTGCTACCCATCAAGTTTGAAGAAAAAAAGGAAATTGAGATTAGAAACTAAAATCTCAATGCGCTTAACCTAACGTTTTCTTGAGTTGTTCCTTATCTAAGTGATTTTCCCAATTTGAAACTACAACACATGCAACGCTATTACCGATAACGTTTGTTAAAGCGCGACATTCAGACATAAATTTATCGATTCCCAAGATTAAGGTCATTCCCGCAATTGGAATATCTGGAACCACAGCCAAGGTAGCAGCCAAAGTAATAAATCCTGCTCCTGTTACTCCCGCCGCACCTTTGGAAGACAAAATGGCAACTAGCAGCAACACCATTAAATGATCAAATTCCAAATGAATATTACACGCTTGGGCAATGAATAAAGCCGCTAAAGTCATATAGATGTTTGTACCATCAAGATTAAACGAATAACCTGTTGGAACAACTAACCCTACAACACCTTTATCACATCCAGCTTGTGTTAATTTTTGCATTAAACCTGGCATT
>DATGOZ010000308.1:0-2583 GCA_035305395.1 Taishania sp.
GTGAACAAGAAATTTCAACTATTTCTCGTTCAATCAAGGAAATTGCAAAAGAATTAAACGTTCCTATTATCGCACTATCTCAGCTGAGTCGTTCGGTTGAACAACGTGGTGGTGATAAACGTCCAGTGTTGTCTGACTTGCGTGAATCTGGAGCGATTGAGCAGGATGCAGATATCGTTTCGTTCATTTACCGTCCAGAATATTATGGGTTCGATATAGATGAAAATGGTAAGTCAAACAAAGGAGTAGGAGAGATCATTGTTGCGAAACATCGTAATGGTGGCTTGGATACTGTTCGACTAAGATTTATCGGTGAATTTGCTCGTTTTGAGAATTTGAATTCATTTGGTGATTTTGGCGATTTACCAGGAAGACCAAGTGCAGGACTTTCACCGATGCCTTCATTGGAAGGAAATAGTATTACCATACCATCAAAAATGAACTCATTTGATGATGATGGCTCGGATTTTGATTTGTCTTTTGATGATGAAGCACCATTTTAAGTCATGAGAAAATTTCTAATAGTTATATTTGCCATTCTTATCTCAATAACCTCTTTCGGTTCCAAGATTTTGGTGCCAATGGATGGTTCACAAACGAATCATTTAAAAGCGTATGGAGTTTCATATTTCGCGCTTAAAAATGATATCGTCATCGAGTGGTTATTGAACTACCGTGGGGGATCTTTTATGTATCCGCATTTGCAAGGATTGGAAGAAGAGTTGCTCTTGAGAGGAATCAAATATGAAATCATAACAGATGGTCAGGCAAATGCGATTCTTAATCAAATTTCACATCCAGAGCAAAATATGGAAGTTGTGCAATTGGAAAAAGCTCCAAAGATTGCTGTTTATACGCCAAATGGAAAGCAACCGTGGGATGATGCAGTCACATTGGTGCTTGAGTACGCAGAAATTCCGTACGATAAAATCTATGACCCAGAAATTATACAAGGGAAATTGCATGAATATGATTGGCTGCATTTACATCATGAAGATTTTACAGGACAATATGGTAAGTTTTATGCAAGTTATCGCTCATTTCCTTGGTATAAGCAACAAGTAGCAGATGCTGAGAAAATGGCTGCCGAATTAGGTTTTAGCAAGGTGTCAAAATTGAAATTGGCAGTGGCTCAAAGTATCAAAAACTTCGTTATGGGAGGCGGATTTTTCTTTACCATGTGCAGTGGAACGGATAGTTTTGACATTGCATTAGCGGCTCAAAATACGGATATCTGTGAAGTAATGTACGATGGAGATCCAGCAGATCCAAATTGTCAGCAAAAATTAGATTTCAGCCAAACGTTGGCTTTTCAAAACTTCAAGTTGGAAAGAGATCCGATGAAATATGAATATTCATCGATTGACGGTACGGAGTTGAGAAGAGCAAATGGCGTAAGAGAAACGACAGATAAATTCACGTTGTTTGAATTCTCTGCAAAATGGGATATTGTTCCAACAATCTTGACGCAATGTCATACAAATCTAATCGACGGTTTTATGGGACAAACGACCGATTTTGTTAAGGAATTTATCAAGCCTAATGTGTTGATTCTTGGAGAAAACAAAGCGTTGGGCACTGCGAGGTACATCCATGGTGAACTAGGAAATGGTACGTGGACTTTTTATGGTGGGCACGATCCAGAGGATTATGAACACCGAGTTGATGATCCGCATACGGATTTAAATTTACACCCTACATCCCCTGGTTATCGCTTGATTCTAAATAATATACTATTTCCAGCAGCTAAAAAGAAAAAGCAAAAAACCTAGTGTCCTAGTTGGAAGAAGGAAAATTTTTGCATTTTATTAACACAATTTATAAAATCATTTTTTGTTGATTTTTTTAAATTTGTGAATCATGAGAAGAATTTTAGCGTTTCTTTTATTGAGTATATTTACGCTGTTGAATGTTTCATTGGCGTACGGTGTCTTAAAAAAAGATTCAACTATACGAATAGCTTTAGTTGAAGAAGATGAAACGCACGTTGAAATTTTGGAAGTCAAAAAGTACCTCAATCAAGATTCTCATAAGCCATTTGATATTTTTGAAATCAATGAATATACTTCTGAACACGTTTTTTGTGATGTCGAAAAGAAGTATGAAGACGTTTATTTAAGCGCCGTCGAAACCCCTCCCGACTTTATGTGTTAATTCTTAAATCAGATTTTTGAATCAGATATTTATTTCTATTAACACATTTAAAATCAATCAATGAAAAAATTGTTTTCCAACTGGAGGAGTGATGTCCCTGCCAGCTTGGTGGTATTTTTAGTTGCACTCCCTTTGTGTTTGGGAGTTGCGTTGGCATCAACAGGTGAAAATCCTGTGTTATTTTCTGGCATTATTGCAGGTGTCGTAGGTGGAGTTGTTGTAGGTTTTTTTAGTGGATCTCGTCTTGGAGTATCTGGACCTGCAGCAGGATTAATAACGATCGTTCTTAGTGCAATAGTTACGTTAGGAAGCTTTGAAGCCTTCCTTGTATCAGTTGTTATAGCTGGAATTCTGCAAGTGATAGCGGGATTTTGTGGAGCTGGGTTGATTGGAAATTATTTTCCTTCTTCTGTAATCAAAGGAATGCTT
>DATGOZ010000309.1:0-2497 GCA_035305395.1 Taishania sp.
TTTTCAACCAACATGGGGATTAATTCCTTATACGAGATATTCCCAGCGTGACCTCCAGCTTCTTTATTAACCGCAATAATTGCATCACAGCCCAACGCTTCAACTTTCTTAGCAAATTTTAAGTCTGTAACATCACAAAACACTTTTACTCCTGCTTGTTTACATTTCGCAATTGTTTCTTCTGGAGATCCCAACGATGTAATCACGTAAGCTACTTTTTCTTCGCAGATAATCTCCAATTGCTTTTTATAATAGATATTCGATTTATTAACAATCAGGTTAATTCCAAAAGGTTTATCAGTTTGACTTTTAATCCATCTAATTGCTTCTCTCAATTCTTCTGTTGTGCGGTAATTCAATGCTGGAATTGCTCCCGTACAACCAGCTTCTGCTGCAGCTACCAACATCTTTTTATTTGAAACCAAAAACATCGGTGCCACAATCAACGGAAATTCAATTCCCAATATATCACATAAAGTTTTTTTACTCATCATTTTGAATTTACACGAATATACGAATTTGAAGATTGAAAAATGGAAAATTGAAAATTTGAATATCCTATAATCCAAAAACAAAAAAAACGCAAGCAGGTTTTGGAAGCTCCTACTTGCGGTATTCATGCAGTGGCGTATCGTAATACACCACTACAATATTATAATTTTCCTTTTACAGTTTCAATTGCTTGAGTTAAACCATTGGCATTTTTACCCCCAGCAGTTGCATAGAATGGTTGTCCACCACCACCACCTTGAATCAGTGGAGCAACTTCTTTGATAATATTTCCTGCATGTAAATTTTTCGATTGAATTAAATCATCCGTAACGATTACACTAACAGAACATTTATCATCTTGTTTTCCGCCAAGGATTCCGATGAATGAAGGGAATTCACCTTTCAATTGGAATAAGATATCTTTAATCGAACCTGCATCTAAGGAAACTATTTCACCTAAGAAATTTGTTCCATTTACAGATTGAACTTTCGATTTCAACTCTTGTTTCACTACAGCAACACGTTCTTTTAACAAACGCTCGATTTCTTTTTGAAGTTCGTGATTCTTCGTTTGTAAATCAGTTACTGCTTTTACTAAATCTTTTGGATTTTTCAACGAAACAGCAATTTGACCGAGCACTTCAGAACGTTCTTTGTAATAATTTTCAGCAACTTCAGAAGTTATCGCTTCGATACGTCTGATTCCCGCAGCTACAGCAGTTTCCGTTACAATTTTAAACAATCCAATTTGTCCTGTTGAAGTTACGTGCGTACCTCCACACAATTCGATTGATTCTCCAAATTTGATAACACGAACTGTATCTCCGTATTTTTCACCAAACAAAGCCATTGCTCCCATTTCCTTAGCAACTTCCATCGGTGCATTACGAAGTTCTTCCAACTCATAATTGCGACGAATAGCTTCAATAACCAAACGCTCAACTTCCGCTAATTGCTCATCCGTTACTTTTGCGAAATGTGAAAAGTCGAAACGTAAATATTCGGGACTAACCAATGAACCTTTTTGTTCAACATGCGTTCCCAAAACGGTTCTCAAAGCATGATGCAATAAGTGCGTTGCTGAGTGGTGGCACATTGACAGAAATCTTCTCTTTTTGTCAACAACAGCACTGAAAGTTGCGTGAACATCCATTGGTAATTTCTCTACCAAGTGAACGATCAAGTTATTTTCTTTCTTTGTATCGAAGATATATACTTTCTCTCCGTTTGCTTCAATATATCCTTTGTCTCCAACTTGTCCTCCACCTTCTGGATAGAATGGTGTTAAGTTGAAAACCAATTGGAAGAATTCTTTTTGCTTTTGAATAACTTTTCTGTATTTAACCAAGTTAACAGTTGTTGTTAAATGGTCGTATCCGATGAATTCCTCTACAGTATCATCCGTTAAAATTTGCCAGTCATCTGTTTCCAATGCAGTTGCAGCACGAGAGCGATCTTTCTGACGATTCAACTCTACTTCAAATGCTTCAGAGTCGATTGACAAATTGTTCTCTCTTGCAATCAATGACGTTAAGTCAATTGGGAATCCGTAAGTATCATACAATTCAAACACATCAGCTCCTGAGATAATTGTTTCTCCTTTTGCTTTCACTGTTTGCATCAAAGCATCGATACGTCTGATTCCTTGCTCCAATGTACGAAAGAAGCTCAACTCTTCTTCTTTGATTACTTTGTAAACCAGTTCTTTTTGTGATATCAATTCAGGGAATGCTCCTCCCATCAATTCTGATAATGTGATTGACAATTCACACAAAAATGGTTCCTTTAAGTTCAATGTTGAATAACCGTAACGAACTGCTCTACGTAAAATACGTCTGATAACATAACCTGCACCTGTATTTGAAGGCAACTGACCATCTGCAATTGAAAAAGCAATCGCACGCACGTGGTCAGCAATTACACGTAATGCAATATCAGTTGGTTCGTCAACGCCATATTTCAACCCCGAGATTGACTCAATTTTGTGAATCAATGTTTGGAATAA
>DATGOZ010000310.1:0-3402 GCA_035305395.1 Taishania sp.
CAACAATTACTCCGTCAACATTGAGTTCAGCGATGACTTTTTGATTCATCATTGAACTGGCAACTACAACTGTTGCGGTTTCTCCTGGTTCAAACGTCGATTTCAATGTATAGGCATGGAAAATTGAACCGAAAGGAACACTGGTAGATTTTGAATCGGTAACAGTGACATACTGAACGTTTTTCACCTCATTTCCATCCTTGTCTGTTGCTACAAATTCAATTTTGTATTCACCAGTTTTCCAATTAGAAGTGTTTAGTTCTACCGTAGAAGATTTTTCAGTGTTGAAGTATAGTCTTGGAATCGTTGCTTCGATTTCTCGTTCATCTTGTTTAATAGTCTTCAATTCCATGTTAGGAAATAACTTTTTGTATTCGGCATCTGATAGCAACGGTTTGCTTGGGAAATCCCAAACACGAGACCTCAATACTTCGGCTTTTGGTTTTAATTTTGAAATGATAATTGAACCACTTGCATTGATTTCTTGTCCTTCAGCGTTCAATGCGTTTACTTGAATGGAATTTTTCTCATTTTTCTCCAACGATTCTTTCATTGATACCGACAAGTTCATTGAGCTTTCACTGATTGTTAGATGTTTCAATGTGGATCTTGTTTCTCCATTGGCATCAGTGACATCTACTTCAATCGTGTAAACATAATTCAGATACTTGCTATGACTTGAGTTGTCTTTTTCAGATTTGAATTTTAAATCAAATGCTCCTTGCTGGTTGGTTTTGATTGCACCTTCTTTGATGATTGTTTGTTCGGAATTAATTGGAGTAATACCGTAATAATATCGACACCAATAAGGCATGATTAGCTGTCTTTTGACAACATAGGAAACCTGAGCATCGTCAATAGCATTACCTGCATAAGCAACGGCTTTACCTTTCACAGCAATAATATCGCCTAATTTGTACTCCTCTTTCGATTTTTCTATTTCAACTTTGAAAGTTGGACGTTTGTATTCTTCAACTGAAAAATAAACCATGCCATGTTCAGTTTGAATAGTCATTTGTCCTGTTATTCCAGTCGTCGGAATTCTAAAACTTCCTTCAAACGATCCAAAATCGTTCGTTTTTAATTGAAGAGAACTAACTTCTTGGTAATTAACATCCTTGAAAATAGCTTTTACAGAAGCATCGCTTTTTATTTTACTCTTTTTATTGACAGTTTCTAATCGAATTCCTTTGAAATAAACAGTTTGACCTGGGCGATAAATCGATCTGTCAGTAAATAAATTATCAGTTTGATAAGTATCTTGTTGGTATGTGTAATTTGACAAATGTGCAGAAGAAGTCAATTGATCTTTACCATTGACAACCTCAATATATTTTCCATATCTGTCATCAAAATGGTCGATTGCTGCATACCCTTTTGCATCGGTTTTATAACTTGCAATTTTCCTTCTTTCTGATTTACGTGTTGTATAGTTGTATTTTGTCTCGTAAACATGGACAGTTGCATTAGCAATTCCAACGCTTGTTGTGCGGTCAAACACTTGTAAAGCCGATTTTTTTGAGTTAATTCCTCGAAGCGAAAAACTCATGTCAGTTATTTGGAAGTCGGCTGCCCAATGATTGTATTGTTTGTCGTCAATTTTTTCAGGATTTGTAGATACCAAAATGATGTAATTACCATGCTCTAATTCGTTGAGCGCAATTTCAGTTGTTTGCTTTTGGAAATTGGTGATTTTGGGTAAATCATATTCCTTACTTTCAATCAGTTTAGTATTCTTTAATTTATCTTTCAATTCATAGTAATAGGTATCATCAGATGAATTTTTCTTGTAAATCTGAACGGTTACTTTACTGAGATTGTTGTAACTTATTTTAGTTAAAATTGGCGTTTTTGAAGCCGTATATTTTTCAATTTGAGCTGCCAAATAGGGCTGTTGGATATTCGTGATTAATGAGCTACAAAACGTAGCTCCAGATGTTTTAGGATATTGAGCAATTGTTTTTTCACACAAGTCATACGCCTCTTTTATTTTTGAATAATGAGGTGAATTTGCTTCGCTCGATGCTCCTAAATTGTAGTAATGTTGAGCTAAATGGGCATTGATTTCAGAAAAAACAGGATTTTCTTTAAAACTAGTTTGCAATGTTTTCAACGCTTGTTCATACAATTCATCTTTGTTAGCTATTGTCGACTTGTTATATACAAATTTCAAGCGTCTCAATTCATTACGTAATTGTGCTGTTGGATATTTCTCTGATTGATGAAAGCGAGTCAACTCTTGCATTACTTGGATGTAATGTAAGTGCGTTGACATTGTATCTTTTGATTCTAGTTTAATTTGTGAAAATACAGTGCTATTGCCAAAATAACTGTCATCATTGACTTTAAACTTCTCTCCAGGTCTTGTGATACCCGTTTCATCATTCTCAAAAAATGATAGCGCACGATTTGCTAAAAAGTCATAGATAGTAGGAGCATTTAAATAGGCAGTTGAATCTTTTTTTGTGATGATATAATCAAAATTTGAAGTCGGAATTTGTTGTAGTTGAGAAGCATCAAGCAATGATTCTTCATATAGTTTGAATGAAGTATCCAACAAAGTTTTTAAATCCCACGTACTAACGTCTCCTAAATCAAAATTTGTTGTTGTCGAACGGTTATAAAAATTATAGCGGTTGTTGGTGTAGTACATCCACAACATTTCTCCTTTAATCGAAGCAAGTATTTGTTTAACTGGTGCTTTTGCCGTTAAACGCATTTTGTCTATACGTGTCAATGCATTAGAAAAGTCATTTTCTTCCAACGATTGATTGTACTTCAATTGATAGATAAACCCCTTGATTTGCACCGGTTGATTATCCTCTTTTTGTGCTCTTTCCATGATGGAATTGACAACCTCAAGGGCACTTTTTAGCAAGCCTTGTCTTTCAAGTGAATCTACTTTCTTCCAATCTGTATCATAATCGGATAAATTATAATTGGATTTATTTGAAGGATTCATGTTCGTTTGAGGTTTAGTTTCAGTGTTTTGTTGTTTGTCATCACACCCTCCAGAAATAAGGATAAAACAAACAAGCATTGCTGTTAAAAATTGAAAAGGCTTTTTCATAAAGATGAAAGTTTGAATTCATAATGCTGTACAACCAACCAAACAATTGGTTCAAAAAAGAGTAGAATAATGGTTGAAATGGAATTTGAGTAGTCTAAATCAAAACGTTTTAAATCAGAAGACTGATTGTCGATTACCGTTGTTCCAGCAATCACATGAAACCATTCGTGGAAAGTTGCTTCCTTAATTTCAGGATGATCTTCTACGTTTTCTGTAATCATATTCAATTCGTTTTTGAATATTTTTTTGAAATTACTCTTGATTATCTGTTCCGTTTCAAGAAAATCCTCCTCGATGAGGTATACAGTTGGTTCCACATCGTCCTCTTCTGA
>DATGOZ010000311.1:0-4171 GCA_035305395.1 Taishania sp.
TGTACAGGTAAAGGTACAATCTGTAACATGGGGGCTGAAATTGGTGCAACAACATCAACATTCGGTTATGATGATTCAATGCGTCGTTATTTGACAGCAACAGGTAGAGCAGAAGTTGTAGCGTTGGCTGATCAAATTGCAGAACACTTAACAGGTGATGCTGAAGTTTATGCGAATCCTGAAAAATACTTCGATCAGGTGATTGAAATCAACCTTTCAGAATTGACTCCGCACTTAAACGGTCCATTTACTCCAGATTTAGCAACTCCAATTGCTGAATTCAGAGAAAAAGCATTGGCAAATGATTGGCCTTTGGAAATTGAATGGGCTTTGATTGGTTCTTGTACTAACTCTTCTTACGAAGATTTGACTCGTGCAGCTTCTATCGTTGAAGATGCGGTTGCAAAAGGAGTGAAACCAAAAGCTATTTTGGGAATCAATCCAGGGTCTGAGCAAGTACGATATACTGCTGAGCGTGATGGATTGATAGCTACATTCCAAAAATTTGAGAATTCAAGAATCTTTACAAATGCTTGTGGCCCTTGTATCGGACAATGGGATCGTGAAGGGGCTGAAAAGCAAGAAAAGAACTCAATCGTTCACTCGTTCAACCGTAACTTTGCGAAAAGAGCGGATGGTAACCCAAATACGCATGCCTTTGTAGCTTCTCCTGAAATGGTAGCAGCGATTGCAATTGCAGGCCGTTTGGATTTCAATCCAATCACGGATACGTTGACAAATGAGCATGGTGAGCAAGTTAAATTAAATGAACCTGTTGGACACGAATTGCCATCAAAAGGTTTTGCTGTTGAAGACAACGGTTACCAAGAGCCAGCAGCTGATGGGTCTGGAATCACAGTAGCAGTAAAACCTGATTCTGAACGTTTGCAGTTATTGGAAGCATTCCCTGCATGGGATGGTAAAAATATCACAGGTGCAAAATTGTTAATCAAAGCATACGGCAAATGTACAACAGACCACATCTCAATGGCAGGTCCTTGGTTGCGCTACCGTGGTCACTTGGATAATATCTCAAACAACATGTTGATTGGGGCAGTAAATGCATTCAACATGGAGACAAATAAAGTGAAAAACCAATTGACAAATACATACGGTGAAGTTCCTGCAACTCAAAGAGCATACAAGGCGGCTGGAATTCCTACAATCGTAGTGGGAGACCAAAATTATGGTGAAGGTTCTTCTCGTGAACATGCAGCAATGGAACCACGTCATTTGGGAGTAAAAGCAGTAATCGTGAAATCATTTGCACGTATCCACGAAACAAACTTGAAAAAGCAAGGTATGTTGGCGTTGACTTTTGCGAATGAAGCTGATTATGATAAAATCAAAGAAGATGATACATTCAACTTTGTTGATTTAGTTGACTTCGCTCCAGGAAAGCAATTGACATTGCAGATTGTTCATGCTGACGGTTCGAATGAAGAAATTAAGCTGAACCATTCATATAATGATCAACAGATTGATTGGTTTAAAGCAGGGTCTGCATTGAACTTAATTAAGCTACAGAATAATTAAATTAGCATCCAATAATTTTAAAAGACGGTTGTAACGACCGTCTTTTTTTGTTAAAACAATGTTAATATTGTACCAAAATAAAATTTGAATACGTCTGTAATTGTAAATTAACGGAATAATCTATTGAGTATGAAATTTATTCTAACATCTCTAATAGCTGTCTTGACTACGTTTTCGTACGGTCAAAAGCTGAAAATTAAAATTGCAGGTCAGAGTGATACGACTGTACATCTAGTGAAATACGTCGGTGCAAAATTGTACTATGCTGACACGGCTCAAATTAAAAATGGCTATGTGGAGTTTGATGGTTCAAAACAACAACCTGGAGTGATGGGAGTGCTACTTCCAGACCAACAATTAGTTGAGTTTCTATTCAATAAAGAAGAAGTTCATTTAGAAACAGCAAGACCAAACTTTGTTGAGTCGATGAAGATTAAAAAATCTGAGGAAAACAGAATTTTTAATGAATATGTAAAATTCATTTCATCTAGAAAAGGTGAGGCTCAAAAGTTGAATGCTGAACTTTCTGGCTTAGATAAGAATAGTGATAAGTACAAAGAAATTGAAGCCAAAGTTAAAGCAATCAACGAAGAAGTTTTGGCTTATCAAAAGAACATTTCTACAAACCATTCAAATATGTTGGTTGGAAAATTGGTGAAAATGACAATGGAAGTTGAAATTCCTGAAGCGCCGAGGGATGATAAAGGAAATTTGATTGACTCAAACTTCAGATATCATTATTATAGAGATCATTTCTTTGATAATATCGATTTTTCTGTTGATGGATTGGTTAACTCACCTGTGTTTGGAAATAAAGTGGAATATTTCTTTGGAAACAGAATGTTGGTGCAGCACTGGGATACAATTTTGAAATACAGTTATCGAATCGTTGATCAATTGAATCCTAAGTCAAAAGCATTTGAATATATTGTTTCATATGTGACAAGTACTTTTGGAAAGAGCAACCAAATGGGGATGGATAAGGTGTATGTCATGATGGCTGATAAATACTATTGTAGCAGAAATGCAGAAGGAAAATCACCAGCATTTTGGATGACGGATGAAAAATTAGAAGAATTGTGTGAGAAGATTAATGTTCAAAAACATTTAGTAATGGGAGTGAAAGCTCCAAATATCATTCTTCCAGATACGTTGGACAGACCTTGGGATCAGTTGAACTGGATTAATTTGCATAAAATTGATGCTGAATACACGGTTTTGTATTTCTGGGATCCAGAGTGTGGACACTGTAAAAAAGTTACACCGAAGTTAGCAGAATTGTACGACAAAAAATTCAGAGACAGAAATGTTGAAGTGTATGCAATTGGTAAGGCTTCAGGAGATGATTACAAAAAGTGGAAAGATTACATCGTGAAGAATAATTTGAACTTCATCAACGTTGCTGTTACAGAAACAATTTTGAAAATTGGTAAAGAAGATGCACGTATGTTGATTCCGCGATTCACAACATTAGAATCGATGAATATTCACTTGACGTATGACATTTTTTCAACACCTCGTGTTTTTGTTTTAGATAAGGATAAGAAGTTTATTGCGAAACAATTGTCGATTTCTCAATTAGAAGATTTGATTGACAGATTGCAGGGCAAAACCGATTTACCAAAGTTGTTTCCGCCTGACAAAGAGGAGGATGAACACATGACGAAGTAATAAAAAGAATTTTAAAGGAAAGGTAGTTGAACGACTACCTTTTTTTATTTGTTAATAATTCCTTCACATAAAAATGCAGATTTTAGTTAGCAACTTTCATACCTTTGCAAAGTATTTATCAAAAAATAAATTATGAAAAAAATATTACTTGCATTATGTACACTTCCGGTTTTAGCTTTCGGTCAGGGAAGCCAAAACTTTGAGAGTGTTTCACCCGCGTTGCCAACTTCGTATAGTGACGGAAGTTTTACAGATGGTGGTATTACCTATACGTATGGCCATTCTAGAGATCAAGATACATCGGAAATTAATGGTGTAGGATTGATGCTTAGAAGAGCTTCTGATAGTTATCTTGAATTTACTATTCCAAATGGAGTTGGAACGTTGAGTTTCGATTACCGTAAAGCATTTTCTGGAAATGGAGAAAGACAATTAATGTTGATTGTAAATGGAGATTCATTAACTGCTTCACCAATTTTTGGAACAGAATCCGGAAGAGTAATTCATTCCTTCTCTCATAATATTTCGTTAGCTGGTTCTGTAACTATTAAGATTAAAAATATTGGATCTTCTACATCAAATAAGCAAATTACACTCGACAATATTGTTTGGACAGCATATACGCCATCAGTTGATTGTGGAATTACAGCAGCAGGTTTGACAGCTTTAACTTGTAACGATAATGGTACAGGTGCTGTTACAACAGACGATTATTTAACATTTTCATTAAATCCAACAGGAGCTAATTTAGGTTCAAATGGATACACAGTTTCAGTTTCTTCAGGTACAATTACACCTACAACAGGTGTATATGGTGCAGCAACTTCTTTCCAATTACAAGCTGGTTCAGCAGGGTCTGGAAATGTTGTTGTAACAATTACAGATGCTGATAGCACATCATGTTCATTTAATGTAACTATTGAAGATCAAGGAGTTTGTTCTTCTGCAAATCCTGTGATTACAA
>DATGOZ010000312.1:0-6761 GCA_035305395.1 Taishania sp.
GTCAAAAATGATGCTATAATAGAATTTAAAAGTTTATTTTGGGATCCTTCAGTTGAACTATAAATGTTTATTATCGAATATTTGTAGAAAATGCATGTTGCGTAGAAGTTAATATCTATTGCTTTATTATCTTTGCATCGTATGCGTAATCTCATTGCCTTTTTAAAGCGTTTCCAGATTTTTCTAGTTTTTGCAATTTTGCAAGTAATTACGCTATCTCTTTATTTTTCATTTTTTTATTATCCTAGATCCCAGTATCTTACTACTGCAAATGCGGTGAATGCCAAAGTTTGGGAAATGAGTAATGCTGTTACAAAGCAGTTTAAACTAGGAAATACGAATAGGCAACTTCAAAAGAGTAATGAACAACTAATGGGACAGTTGCCTCAAAGCTTTGTTCGAATAGATAGTTCAACAGTATTAATTGAAGATACACTGTATCAACAGAAATTCGAATACATCAGTGGTGAGATTATTAATTCTACTGTTGAGAAGAGAAATAATTACTTTACAATTAATATTGGTGAGGTAAATGGTGTAGAAAGAGGAATGGGGGTTATTTCTGATAATGGAGTTGTTGGAGTTATACATCGTACAAGTGAACATTATGCTATTGTCAAATCTGTTCTAACTGAAAATATTAACATTAGCGTTGTAGTTGAGAGTGTAGGATTGTTTGGTTTATTGAAATGGGATGGAGTAGATCCACGAAGAGGTTCTATCGCGGGTATCTCAAACGATTTACAGATTAAGAAATGGTCTAAAGTTGTAACGAGAGAAGGTACAGGTATTTTCCCAAAAGGGATTATGGTTGGTAAGGTTGAAAAATTGAAGAGTGTCGAAGGAGAAGCTTTTTGGGATGTTTCAATCGTGTTCTCTGAAGACTACCGTAAATTACAGAAGATTTATGTCGTTAAAAATTTATTAGCGGAAGAGCAAAAGAAAATTGAAAGTCTAATACCTCAAGATCCGAAGGAATGAAAGTGATACTTATACATGCTTTACGCTTTATTTTGTTTGTTTTGATTCAATCGGTGGTATTTAATCAATTGGAGATTGGATTGGGGATACATCCGATGATATATCCACTTTTTATCATGCTTTTGCCTTTTAATACGAATTCAGTTTTGTTGCTTTTTCTTGCTTTTGCCATGGGAATGTCAATTGATGTTCTCTCAAATACGGGTGGATTACATGCATCATCATTATTAGTTTTCGCTCTTTTTAGACCAATTATTTTCAAAGCTTTTGGTCCAAGAGAAGGATACGACCCAGGAGCGGAAGGTTCAATTTATGAGATGGGGCATACATGGTTCTTGTATTGTTTTGGAATCCTAATTTTGATTCATCATACTTGGTTCTTTTTCATGGAGGTATTTAAATTTTCGGAATTCTTGTATGTTTTACGAAAATTGGTATTGTCACTTCCAGTTACGTATTTGTTGGTAATTTTATTTCAATTCTTATTTTTAGGAAGAAGAACATCTAGATGAATTTTGATAACAGAAAATATATCATCATCATTTTCATTTCCCTAATCGGTGTTATTTATGGCATCCGGCTTTTTTATATGCAGGTCGTAGATGAGCAATGGAAACTTAGGGCACAAGAAATTGCTGAAAAAAGAAGATACATTACCCCTCCTCGTGCTGTTATGTTTGACAGATTTGGGAAGAAAGTTGTATCGAATAAAGCATACTACAACTTGATGTTTGTAGAAAAGGATATTGTTGACTTGGATACAGTAGCATTTGCCAAATTGGTGCAAATGACACCCGAAGAAGTTCGAAACCGCTTCAAAGAAATTCGTGAACGTGAAGGTTATTTTAAAAGAAAGGATGGAAAATTAATCCCAAATTACCAATCTGTTCGACCGTATGCATTCTTGAAAGAACTTACAGCTGATGAAATTGCGCATATTGCTCCACATTTAGATAAATTCCCTGGTTTCTACGAACAGGTTACAAGTATGCGTGATTACCCTTATGCTGGAGGAGCGAATATTTTAGGATACTTAGCAGAAACAAACCGTGAAGAAATAGAAAATGATCGATTTTATCGTTCGGGTGATAATATTGGAAAAGCAGGTATTGAAAAATACTATGAAAAGGAATTGAGAGGCCAAAAAGGTGTTCACTATATCGTTACTTCAGCGTTGAATAATGCATTAGAACCTTATGCAAACGGGAAGTATGATACCATGGCAATTCAAGCTGATCCATTGAAGTTAGGAATGGATATTGATTTGCAGGTTTATGGTGAGCAATTGATGAAAAACAAAATGGGATGTATTGTCGCAATTGAACCTTCAAGTGGTGAAATTTTGGCAATGGTTTCCTCGCCTTCTTATGATCCAAACTTGTTTGTCGGTAAATCGAATATTGCAAAAAATTACCCGATACTGGTTAATGATCCGAAAAAACCGTTATTCCCTAGACCATTGCAGGCTGAATATCCTCCAGGATCCATCTTTAAGTTGACTCAGGCTTTAATCGGAATGCAAGAAGGGGTTATTGACCGAAATTCATCTTTTCCATGTACACAAAGTATGGTTGGATGTCACCCCCATCCACAAGCGCAAAATGTGTCTCAAGCGATACAGATGTCTTGCAACCCTTATTTTTACTACGTAACTAGGAAAATAATACATCAAGGAATTAAAAAAAATGCGTTTGAGGATGCCGAAATCGGTTTGACAAAGTGGGTTGAATATTTGCATAGTTTTGGTTTGGGGATAAAATTAGACTCAGACATTGCAGCAATTCGTTCTGGGTTAATTCCAACACCTCAGTTTTACGACAAGTGGTATGGTCACCATGCATGGGCATTTTCTACAATTCGATCAATATCGATTGGTCAGGGAGAGGTTAAGTTAACACCACTTCAAATGGCAAATCTCGCATGTATCATGGCAAACCGTGGTTGGTATATTACACCACACGTTGTGAAATCTATTGGTGACAATGGGCCTTTACCACAGTTTAAGGTTGTTCACAAAACGAAAATTGATCCAAAGCATTTTGAACCTGTAATTGAAGGAATGCGTATGGCTGTTAATGTAGGTGGAGGTACGGCAAGAAGAGCAATTATTGATGGAATTACAGTTTGTGGTAAAACAGGTACTGCACAAAATCCTCATGGAGAAGACCATTCAGTTTTCATTGCTTTTGCACCGATGGATAATCCCAAAATAGCAATTGCTGTTTTTATAGAAAACGCTGGGTTTGGAGGTACATGGGCAGCACCAATTGCAAGTTTAATGATTGAAAAATACATCAGACGTGAAGTAAAAGATGTTGAAAAAGAAAAGAGAATACTAGAAGCTGTTTTAGACAATATCAAGTGATGAGAGAAAGGGATAAACTGACATCTAATATTGATTGGCCAATTTTAATAACTTACTTTATTATTTTGGTGATGGGTCTTATGACAGTATATTCTACTGCATATGATGAAAATCATCCTAGTATTTTTGATTTTTCAATGTTATATGGTCGTCAGGTCATGTGGATTGGAATTTCATTATTTTTAGGTCTACTCGTATTTCTCATTGATTCTGAAATCTATCGCAAATTTTCGATACCCATTTACTTGGCAACGTTACTCTTACTTGTCGTGGTATTGTTTACCCCACCGATTAATGGTGCTAGAGCGTGGTTGGGTGTAGGTTCATTTGGTATTCAACCTGCTGAGTTTGCTAAGATTGGTACCGCTATATTACTGTCAAGCTACATCAATCGCTTGAATATTAAACATCAAAACATTAAAAATGTAATGCTCTGTTTGTTGATCATCGTTCTGCCAATGATGTTGATTATTCTACAACCAGATGCTGGTACATTTGTTGTCTTTACTTCATTCTTCTTTGTGCTTTATAGAGAAGGGATTACTTTCGACCCTATTGTATTATCATTGATAAATCAAATATCTGGGGTTAAGTTCAAACAAACGTGGATTGGGACACACTTTATTCCGTTGATGTTTGTTGTTGTTATTATTTCGGTATTGACACTTCTATTGAGTAAAACAACATTTGATTTGGCATTCATTGGTTTTTATGAAATTTCAGCAATCTATCTAATTATTGCAACCTATTTCATCATAGGTGTTTTGTTTTATGTTGTTGGTAGAAGGATTGTGGGTAATCGAAATAAAAATAAATTACTTTTAGTAGTAGTATCATCATGTATGATTCTCGCTACTTTATCAGCTTCTTTGTCAACAATCTTTAATTCTTTACAACCCCATCAGAAGAATAGGATTGAGTTATTGCTAGGATTAAACGAAGAAGATCAACGTGATGGTGATGATTACAACCGTAATCGCGCAATGACAGCCGTAGGTTCTGGAGGATTGCTAGGAAAAGGTTACAAGAAAGCAACACTAGCTTCGGTTGAATCGAATCACGTGCCTGAGAGTGAAACGGATTTCATTTTTTGTCCTTTTGCAGAAGAGTGGGGATTTGCTGGTACGATTGTGTTAATCAGTTTGTATTTATTTTTTCTTTTAAGGATTATTTTTATAGCCGAGCGACAGCGATCTACTTATAATCGTGTATATGCTTATTCGGTTGGGATGATTTTGTTTTATCACTTTGCAATTAATATTGGAATGAATATTGGGTTAGCCCCAGTTATCGGTATTCCTTTGCCATTTTTTAGCTACGGAGGTTCATCCATGATGTCCTTTTCGGTGATGTTCTTTATTCTTTTAAAATTAGATAGTCAAAGAAGGGATACTCTATTCTAAGACTTATTCAATTTCTTTTGTTAACAAGTTCTCGGTTTTCTTGAATTTTACGAATCATATCTTATGAATTTTGTAAAAAAAGAAAAATGAAACAGTCTGCTTATATATTGATTTTATTATCCGCAATCACTTATTCTTGTGTTCCTGCTAAAAAGTATAATGATTTAGTTGCAAGAGAGAAACAATGTTCGGAAGAGTTGGAGCAATATAAAAGCAAAGCTTTATTGAATGAAGGTAAGGCGACAGAGTTTGAATCAAAATACAATGTGCTTTCGAAAGAGGTTGCGTCATTGAAAGCTGATACCACTCGATTGGGGAATGAATACCGTCAATTACAAGCTCAATATGATAAAGTTGTTTCTAGAATCGAACAGTTAGAGACAAGTTACGACAAGTATCGTTTGAGTGGTGAAAAGCAAACAGCAATGTTGCAAGCTGACATAGATGCTAAGAGCATCGAATTACAAAGAAAGCAAGATGAATTGGCTAGTTTGGAAAATGAATTGCGTTCGAAACAACAATTGCTAATGGATCGTGAGCAACGTGTGAGAGAATTAGAAGAAATGATAGCACGTCAAGAACAAGCAACGAAAATCTTGAAACAAAAAGTAGCTAATGCATTGAAGGGATTTGAAAATCGCGGATTGACAGTTAATGAGAAAAACGGAAAAATCTACGTTAGTTTAGAAGCCAAACTTTTATTTGCTTCTGGAAGTACAAAAGTTGAAGAAGAAGGTAAAAAAGCTTTGGTTGAACTGGCGAAAGTTTTGGAAAATGAAAAGGATTTAGAAATTATTGTTGAGGGACATACAGATACAGATAAGCTGGTTAGTTCTGTTCATCCGAAAAACAATTGGGAGTTGTCAGTATTGCGTTCAACTTCAGTAATAGAAATTTTATTGGCTAATTCAAAAATGGATCCTACACAATTGATGGCTGGAGGTCGCTCTGAATTTATTCCAGTAGATCCAAACGATAAAGCGAAAAACAGAAGAATCGAAATTATTATATCTCCAAACTTGAATGAATTGTTTGAGTTAATCGGAGGATAATAGGTTTTAGGTAGAAAAAATAAATTTTTATTCATTTTTTAATTGTTACGAAATATTAGGTAAGCCATTGTAAATTAAGGTTATTTGTATGTTTTATGGTTAGGTAGCTTGTTTAACTGATTAAAAAAATACAAAAAAAAATTGGGCAAGCTGTTGCAGATAAAGAATTCTTGTATATCTTTGCAATCCAATTTGACGAAGAAAATTGGTTGATCAAGTTCTTTTAATTATTGAAATACCAACATCAATAAGCCGATGTAGCTCAGTTGGCTAGAGCAGCTGATTTGTAATCAGCAGGTCGTGGGTTCGAATCCCTCCATCGGCTCTCTTATTGAATGAAATTAGTTGGGGGGATACTCAAGTGGCCAACGAGATCAGACTGTAAATCTGCTGACTATGTCTTCGCAGGTTCGAATCCTGCTCCCCCCACACAATTTTAAGCGGGAGTAGCTCAGTTGGTAGAGCGTCAGCCTTCCAAGCTGAGGGTCGCGAGTTCGAATCTCGTCTCCCGCTCAATAATTAAAAGCTTTTATCAGCCGGTGTAGCTCAGTGGTAGAGCGCTTCCTTGGTAAGGAAGAGGTCACGAGTTCAATTCTCGTCATTGGCTCGTAATCAAATGGATTGAACTTCACTCAATTATGGGTGAATTTTGGTATATATATAGATTAGTATTTTTTTATTAACTAAGTAACAAATAATAAACAATGGCTAAAGAAAGTTTCGACCGTTCCAAACCACATGTTAACATTGGAACAATTGGTCACGTTGACCACGGAAAAACAACTTTGACAGCTGCTATCTCAACTGTATTAGCTGCACAAGGTTTGGCTGAACAACGCGATTACACTTCTATTGATAATGCACCTGAAGAAAAAGAGCGTGGTATTACAATTAACACATCTCACGTTGAGTATCAAACTAAAAACCGTCACTATGCACACGTTGACTGTCCAGGTCACG
>DATGOZ010000313.1:0-4367 GCA_035305395.1 Taishania sp.
GGAGATCAAGTATATGCTGCTTGGTCAGGAAAAGTGAGATACGCCAAATACAATGAAGGTGGTTTTGGAAACTTGGTAATCATCCGTCATAACAACGGATTGGAGACATTTTATGGTCACTTATCAAAAATCTTAGTTTCACCAAATCAAAATGTAAAAGCTGGAGATGTAATTGGCTTAGGAGGAAACACAGGTCGTTCATTTGGTTCTCACTTACATTTCGAAGTTCGTTTCTACGATTTACCAATGAATCCAGAAGAGGTCATTGATTTCGAAAACAAGCAAGTGAGAGATTCAAACTTATTTGTTCATAGAGGATTATTTAGACCAGGAGCAAAGCCATCTCATTTACAACAAGGTTCTGGTTCCCCGTCTCCAAACTCACTAGCTACTGCATCTAGTCCAGCTAGCTCTAGCACAAACAGATATTACAAAGTAAGATCAGGAGACACGTTGAGTTCCATTGCAGCTAAGAATAAAACTACGATTGCAAAATTGTGCCAGCTAAATGGTATTAAGCAAACAACGATTTTACAAGTTGGAAGAAATTTACGTGTAAGATAAAGAATTGATTATATTTGCTTCTAAATGAAAAGAATTAACTACATAGCCTTTACAGTTGTCTTGTCAGCTTTATTGTTCGCTTGTTCGGACTACAATAAAGTTTTGAAATCGGAAGACTACAACAGAAAATTTGAAATGGCTAATAGTTATTTCGACAATGAAAAATACGCACAAGCAATTGCATTGTATGAACAAGTATATCAACGTTTTCCAAAACAAAGTGAAGGAGAAGTAGCCTACTTCAGATTAGGAAAAGGATATTATTTATTGAAGGATTATTACATGGCAAATTACTTTTTAAGTCAATTTGTTGCTCGTTTTCCTTTCAGTGCTAAATTAGAAGAAGCAACTTTCTTATCGGCATTGTGTTCTGTAAATCAATCTCCTGAGAAATCGTTGGATCAAACAGAAACAGAAGTTGCAATCAACAGTTTACAGCAGTTTATTGATAGATTTCCGAATTCAGAATTAGTTGATTCAAGCAACATAATCATGGATCGCTTGCGTTTAAAATTGGAAACTAAAAGTTTTGATGCCGTAAAATTGTATGCCAGAACAATGAATTATAGAGCTGCCGTGACATCAGCAGATATTTTTGTTACAAACTACCCAACGAGTCAATACAAAGAAGAAGCATTGTATATTTTGGTAAATAATTCGTATCTTTTGACAAAAAACAGTATTGATTCCAAAAAATTAGAACGAACTGAACAAACTTTGGAAAGATATCGTAATTTTGCAGCAGAGTATCCAAATTCTAAATACTTGAAAGGATTAAAATCTATTCAAGTTGAGTTGGAGAAACAATTGGTTGAATTAGAAAAATTAGAAGCAGAAAAATAAAGTTATGAGTTTTAAAAACAGCACAGCCGAGAGATCTACAATTACTAGAGACACTGTTGATATCGAGGCAAAAACAGGTAATATTTATGAATCAATCGTTGCTCTTTCAAAAAGATCAAATCAATTGAGCGTTGAATTGAAAGAAGAATTGACTCAAAAATTACAAGAATTTGCTTCTTCCATTGATAACTTGGAAGAGATTTTTGAAAACCGTGAACAAATTGAAATTTCTCGTTTCTACGAAAAATTACCAAAACCAGTTGCTATCGCAATTGAAGATCTATTAAAAGATCGCGTTTACATTCGTAGAGAGGACGTAATTAAGTAATAATGCAAAATAAGCGCATACTTCTCGGTATTACAGGAGGTATTGCTGCATACAAGATTGCAACCCTTATCAGGTTATTAAAGAAAGAAGGGGCAGAAGTCAAATGTATTATGACTCCTGCCTCTTGTGATTTTATCAGCCCTCTTGTTGTAGCTACGCTTTCTGAAAATCCTGTTGGAATAGAGTTCTGGAACAAAGTTGACGGAACATGGAACAATCATGTTGAATATGGTCTGTGGGCTGATTTGTTTGTAATTGCTCCAGCAACAGCCAATTCAATTGCTAAAATGGCAACAGGAGCTTGCGATAATCTTTTGTTGGCTACTTATTTGTCAAACAAATCTAAAACGATTATCGCTCCAGCAATGGACTTAGATATGTATGCACACCCAACACTTAAACGAAATCTTGAACAATTGCAACAAGATGGTGTTGAAGTAATCCCCGCAGAAAGTGGTCAACTAGCTAGTGGATTGGTTGGTGAAGGTCGCTTGGCAGAACCAGAAGTCATCCTCAATCATATTCGTTGGAATTTACTCAAAACGGAACAATTAAAAGGGAAACAGGCACTTGTAACCGCTGGTCCAACGTATGAAAACATCGATCCTGTTCGATTTATCGGAAATCATTCGACTGGAAAAATGGGATTCGAAATCGCTGAAAATTTAGCATTGAATGGCTCTCAGGTAGTTTTGGTTACTGGTCCAACTCAATTGAAAGCAGCACATCCAAATATTCAACAAATCAACGTTACGAGTGCTAATGAAATGTTAGCAATTGTCCAAAAACATTGGAATAAAATGGATGTCGGAGTTTTTACTGCTGCAGTTGCAGATTATACTCCAATGACAATTGCTACAGAAAAAATTAAAAAGAAAGACGATTCATTGACAATCGAATTCAAGAAAAATCCAGACATTTTAAAATGGGCTGGAGAACATAAAAAAACAAGTCAAACTCTCATTGGCTTTGCACTCGAAACAACCAATTCGTTGGAATATGGAAGTGAAAAATTGAAGTCAAAAAACTTAGATTTTATCGTCATCAATGAACCGGTAGCTGGAAAAACTGGTTTTGGTGCAGATACAAATCAAGTTTCTATCTTGGATAAATACAATAATTTAACCAAATTTGAGTTAAAAACAAAGAAATTGGTAGCACAAGACATTGTACAATACTTTATTAATCATACTCGATGAAACAGACTTTTATCATTCTTCTTATTGCAATACTCGTTCGTAGTTCTTTCGCTCAAGAACTCAATTGTCAGGTAAGTATTGTTCCGAGCAACAAAGTTGAAGTTAGCACAGTAGAACAAGAGGTATTAAACCAATTGCAAGAAGTTATCAGACAGTTCATGAATGAGACAAAATGGACAAAGGATAATTTTCAGTTAGAAGAACGTATCAATTGTCAATTGCAATTTCAAATTGAAAAAATACCTCAACCAGGAGTGTACGAAGGAATGATTCAAATCCAAAGTTCACGCCCTGTGTTCAACTCAAATTACAATAGTATGTTGTTGAATTTTACAGATCACAATGTATCGATTGCTTTCTCTCGAAATGCCATTTTAACGTATGCTGCAAACCAATATCGCGACAATCTAACTTCCATGTTGGCTTTTTACGCTTACTATATCATTGGAATGGATTATGATTCATTTGGATTAAAATCTGGTGGACCTTACTTTCAAGAAGCACAAAATGTAGTATTGAATGCACAAAACTCTGGAGCGCCAGGTTGGAGTCCTGATCAAACAGGGAACAAAAACAACCGTTATTGGATTATCGATAATGCATTGCATCAATTATTTGAACCATTACGTGAATCAATCTATGAATATCATCGCCTTGGGTTGGACAAGTTGTACGAAAACAAAGAGCAAGGAAGAGCTGCCATGTATGAAAGCTTAAACAAATTGGCTAAAGTTGTTGCTGCTCGACCAAATACAATTAACGTTACGTCGTACATTCAAGCAAAACGCAATGAATTGAAACAAATTTTCACAGATGCTCCAGTTCCTGAAAAACAAAAATTGGTAGCACTTTTAAAACGATTAGATCCAGTTAACAGCGATAAATACGACGAAATCTTAAAGTAATGTTACAACATTTGAAAATTCAAAATTTTGCACTGATTCAACAGGCAAAATTGAATTTCGATTCAGGATATACTGTTATCACAGGAGAAACAGGATCTGGAAAATCCATTCTATTACAAGCAATCAACCTGATTTTAGGTGAACGTGCCGATTATAAAATCATCGGTCCAACATCTGAAAAGGCCGTTGTTGAAGCAACTTTTGTACTCAATCAAGAGAAATTTGGAGAGCTGTTCAACGAACTTGATGTTGACTTCGACCAAGAAACAATTATCCGTAGAGAAATTACCAAAGCAGGGAAATCAAGAGCTTTTATCAATGATACGCCCGTTCAACTTGCTGCTTTAAAAAGTTTGTCTGAACAATTAATCTCCATTCATTCGCAATACAACACACTTGACTTAAAACGAAGAGAATTCCAAATGCAAACGTTGGATGTTTTGGCAGGAACAAAGACAGAACAATTAATCTTTGCACAGGAATTTCAATTGTTGAAATCTATCGAAAAGGAAATTGATGTAAAACGAG